>NZ_JBNFNZ010000643.1:0-1000 GCF_057364525.1 Aeromicrobium sp. PFPM2_SD2 | reverse complement strand
GGCTGGACGCCGTGGCCGAGGCGACGGTGCTCCGCACGCTGCGCGACCTCGGCGCGACGGTCGTGGTCGTGGCCCACCACCGCGACGTCGTCGCCGCCGCGGACACGACGATCGCCGTCGGCGGGCGGCAGGAGGTGACGGTCCGATGAGGACGAGGCTCGCCCTGGGGACGCTGCTCGGCACGCTGGCGCAGCTGGCCGCGATCGGGCTGCTGCTCGTCTCGGCGTGGCTGATCTCGCGCGCCGCCGAGCAGCCGCCGGTCATGTACCTGATGGTCGCCATCGTCGGCGTGCGGTTCTTCGGCATCGCCCGGGCGGCGCTGCGCTACGCCGAGCGCCTGCTGACCCACGACGCCGCCTTCGAGCTGGCGACGCGCCAACGGCTGGCCGTGTACGACGACCTCGACCGGCTGGCCCCCGGCGGGCTCGGCGACACGCGTCGCGGCGACCTGGTCAGCCGGGTCGTGCCGGACGTCGAGTCCGGCCAAGGACCGGCTGCCTGCGCGTCCGCCTGCCTGGACGTGACGTCCGTCAGCGTCCTCGTGGTGGTCGCGCTGCTCGCCGCCCTGGACGGGCGCGCGGCGCTCGTCGTGCTGGGCACAGCGGCGCTGACCGCCGCCGCGGTGCACCTGCTGACCCGGTGGGTGGAGTCCAGTCGGCAGGCCCAGGTCGCCCCGCTGCGCGGCGAGCTGGCCGCCGAGGCGTCCGAGCTGGT
The DNA here is from genome assembly GCF_057364525.1 of Aeromicrobium sp. PFPM2_SD2. Lineage (NCBI taxonomy): Bacteria > Bacillati > Actinomycetota > Actinomycetes > Propionibacteriales > Nocardioidaceae > Aeromicrobium > Aeromicrobium sp. PFPM2_SD2. The sequence continues at coordinate 286 of NZ_JBNFNZ010000643.1, read as the reverse complement.
GCTCAACGCCCCCGACCTCGTCGCCTACGGTGCCGGCGAGCCGGTGCGCGAGCGCCTGCGCGGCGTGGACGCGCGGCTCGCCGCGGCCCAGAACCACCTCGCCTGGACGACCGGCCTGGGCCAGGCGCTCGTCCTGCTCGGCCACCGGGGTCGCGGTCGTCCTGAGCGCCGTCGTCGCCACGGACGGCTCGCTGGCGCCCGTGCTCGTGGCCGTCCTGGTGCTCGCGCCGGTCGCGCTCGTCGACCCCTTCTCCGAGGTGGTCGAGGCCGAGGGCCTGCGCGCGGT
>NZ_JBNFNZ010000642.1:0-1004 GCF_057364525.1 Aeromicrobium sp. PFPM2_SD2 | reverse complement strand
GCCCAGCCCGACCGCCCCCGCCGTCCGGGGCGGCGAACCGGCGCGGAGCGCTCCACCGACGGGACGGTCATGCCCCTCACCCTGCCGCGCCTCCGGCGAGATGTGTGAGGAAATCGACCACGACCGGCCCGTGGATGGTGCCTTTCTCCCCACATCTCGGGGGAGCCGGGCTCGGGTGAGGGAAGGGTCTGGGGTGAGGGGCCGGGTCAGAGGCGCTCGACGAGCAGGGCGGTGCCCTCGCCGTCGACGCGGGTCATGACGACCGTCGCCGTCGCGCGTCCCTTCAGCCGCAGGCGCTTGACCAGCTGCTCGGGGACGACGTCGACGCCGCGCTTCTTCACCGTGAGCGTGCCGACGTCCAGCGCCTGCAGCGCCGCCTTGAGCGGCTTCTCGCGGAACGGCAGCTCCTGCACGACCCGGAAGCTCGCGGCCAGGGGAGTGGTGGCCTCCTCGTCGGTGCTCACGTACGCGATGTGCGGGTCGACGAGGCGTCCGCCGAGGTCGGCGGCCAGCTCGGCGACGAGACCGGCGCGGATGACCGCGTCGTCGGGCTCGTGCAGGAAGCCGCCGACGGCGCCGACGACCGGCGCCTCGCCACGGGACGTCAGCGACGCCTCGTCGGGCAGGACGCTCGCGCGCCGCTCGGCCCGGGCGAGCGGGACGCCCCAGAGGCAGGCCTCGACCAGCGACCCGCCGTCGCTGACCCACTCGGCCTCGACGCCGTCGGGGACGAGGTCGTGGGCGATGCCCGGCATCGTCTTCACGACGGCGAGCCCGCGCAGCCGCTCGGTCACCACGTCCCACGACGGGGTCATGCGCTCGGGGTCGAAGACGCGTCCGCGGCCGTCGCGCCGCGCCGGGTCCAGGAACACCGCCTCGTCCTCGGGGACGGCGACGGTGGTGGCGTCGGCGACGTCGACGGTGCCGTCGAGCCCCGAGCCGCCGCGATGGTTCCGGCCCGGCGATCGCGGCCCGCACCGGGTCGAGCTCGACGCCGCGGACGC
>NZ_JBNFNZ010000641.1:0-1007 GCF_057364525.1 Aeromicrobium sp. PFPM2_SD2 | reverse complement strand
CGCCTCGTAGGAGGACGGGGCGCCGCGCAGCGCGGCGGAGGTCAGCCCGTGCACCGCCGAGGCGACGGCCGGGACCTCGACCCCGGGGTCGACCAGGCCGACCACGTCCTCGCCGTGCGGGGCCCAGCAGCGCGTAGCTGACCACCCGGTCGGCGTGCGGGTCGACGCCGGTGGTCTCGAAGTCGAGGGAGGCGAGCGGGAGCCGGAACCAGCCGTCGTGGGCACCGCGCTCGGGCGCGGTGGGGACGTGGGCGACGCAGACGACGCGGCGGCTGCCGAAGGCCCCCACCAGTCGTCCGGCTCCGGCCGGGACCACCACCGCGCAGGTGTGGCAGCGTCCGTCGTACGCGTTGGGCTTCACATCGACCTCCTGCCAGCAACCTAGGTGCGGTCACCGACAGGGGTCGGCAGGTCAGGGGGTGTGTCGGGGTCCCGGCTCGGACGGCGGCGTCGGCCGGGACGTCGTGGAGCCGGGCGACGGCTCGGACTCGCGGCGGGCGATCTCGGCCCGCAGCTCGTGCACCTGGCGACGCCGCCGCCGCGCGGAGCCGAGGATCGCGAACGCGACGAGCACGAGCGCCACGGCGACCAGGACGCCGGCCAGGGTCGCGGCGCGGAAGCCGGGGGCGTCGGCCTCCATCAGCGCCCGGCCGTCCGTGGCGGAGTCGTTGGTGCCCAGCACGACGGCGAGCGTCAGCCAGTTCGGGGTCGCGACGAGCAGGGCGAGCACCACCATCGCCGTCGCCGCCCGGCGTCCCCACCGGCGCCCGACCAGCAGCAGCGCCAGCAGCGGCACGAGCGTGAACCCGAAGCCGTAGAACAGGCCCCAGGCGATGCCCGACGACGTCGACCCGTTCACGCGGTCGGCGATTCGCTCGGCCCACCAGCGCGGCAGGGTCGCCCCGGCCAGGACGATGAGGGCGACCAGGAGCGCGGCCAGCACGATCGACCACAGCAGCCGCGCCACCCAGCGGCGCTCGCGCGGCGGCGCCGTCGGCTCCAGCGGG
>NZ_JBNFNZ010000640.1:0-1010 GCF_057364525.1 Aeromicrobium sp. PFPM2_SD2 | reverse complement strand
GAGCGAGCGCAGCGAGCGAACCACGAGCACCGTCACGGCCGGGCACCCGTACCGTGCGCCTCTTCTCCCGGGGGTCCGGCCGTGAGCGAGCGCAGCGAGCGAACCACGAGCACCGTCACGGCCGGGCACCCGTACCGTGCGCCTCTTCTCCCGGGGGTCCGGCCGTGAGCGAGCGCAGCGAGCGAACCACGAGCACCGTCACGGACGAACACCCGCGGTCCGCCGCCTTCTTCGACCTCGACAAGACGATCATCGCCAAGTCGAGCACCCTCGCGTTCAGCCGTCCGTTCTTCGACGGCGGCCTGCTCAACCGGCGTGCCGTCCTGCGCAGCGCGTACGCGCAGTTCGTGTTCGCGGTCAGCGGCGCCGACCACGACCAGCTCGAGAAGATGCGCGGCTACCTCACCCAGCTCGTGACCGGCTGGGACGTCGACGTCGTCCGCCAGGCCGTGGCCGAGACCCTGCACGAGATCATCGACCCGCTCGTCTACGAGGAGGCCGTCGAGCTGCTCGAGCAGCACCGGGCCGCGGGCCGCGACGTCGTCATCGTCTCGGCGTCCGGCTCGGAGGTCGTGGAGCCGATCGGCGCGATGCTCGGCGCCGACCACGTCATCGCCACGACGCTGGTCGAGGACGAGGGCCGCTACACCGGCGAGATCGGGTTCTACGCCTACGCCGAGAACAAGGCGGTGGCCATGCGACGGCTCGCCGCGGAGCGCGGCTACGACCTGGCCGACTGCTTGAGGATCCCGAGCGAGGCCAGCCGGGGGTCCCGCTCGACCAGGGCGAGGGCGACGACCCGGTTGCCCTCGCCGCCGGTGTCGAAGACGTCCTCCACGTCGGCCGGCGTCATCGCCCCCGTGTCCATCTCGCGGGCGCTCTGCATGACCGCCTCGAGCTGCTGCGTGCGGTCCCAGCCCGACGGCTGGGTGGCGTGCAGGTGCTCGTACCGGGAACCCACCGCGGCCGCGGTGGCCCGCAGCACGGAGGCCCGCCGCTCGAGGCGCGCG
>NZ_JBNFNZ010000639.1:0-1013 GCF_057364525.1 Aeromicrobium sp. PFPM2_SD2 | reverse complement strand
CGTCCTGCGCCGCGGCCTGCTCGACCGCCCGCACGGCGGAGGCGACGTTGGGCCGCGACGTCGCCCGGGGGCCGACACGAGCTGCGCCGCGGCGACGCGCAGCCGCTCGCTCACAGGACCTTCTCGAAGCAGAGCGAGTAGGTCACGTCCTGGTAGGGCCAGTAGACGTCGATCGGCGTGTAGCCGTGCCGCTCGTAGAACCGCAGCGCCGCGACCTGTCGGTCGCCGGTGTGGATGACGACGCGCGGCGCGCCCGTGGCCCGCGCGGCCTGCTCGACGTCGGCCAGCAGCGCGTCGGCGATGCCGGCACCGCGGTGCCCCTCGCGGACGAACATCCGCTTGAGCTCCAGCTCCCCGTCCATCGGGCCGTCCATGCGGCGCAGGCAGACGTGACCGACCGGCTCGTCGCCGAGGTAGGCCACGACCGTGTGCAGGATGCTGGCCGGGTCCATGCCCTCCGAGCCGGAGCGGTTCGCCGACGCCGGGTGGTCGGCGTACAGCGCGTTGCCGAACGCGTACTGCTCGGCACGGAGCAGGACGGCGTCAGGGTGCTCGTAGTCGACGTGCTCGAGTCGGACGCCGTGGGTGGCCGGGCGTCCCTCGCTCACGCGACGACGACCTCGACCCGCTGGAACTCCTTGAGCTCCGTGTAGCCGGTCGTGGCCATGGCCCGGCGCAGCGCGCCCATGAGGTTCATCGTGCCGTCGGGGACCGACGACGGGCCGAACAGCACCGACTCGAGCGGGCCGACCGTGCCGATCTCGACCCGCTCGCCGCGCGGCAGGTCCGAGTGCCAGGCCTCGGCTCCCCAGTGGAAGCCGCGGCCGGGGGCCTCGGTGGCACGCGCGAACGGCGAGCCGATCATGACCGCGTCCGCGCCGCAGGCGATGGCCTTGGCGATGTCGCCGCTGCGGCCGATGGAGCCGTCGGCGATGACGTGCACGTAGCGGCCGCCGGACTCGTCGAGGTAGTCGCGACGGGCCGCGGCGACGTCGGCCAGCGCGGTGGCCATC
>NZ_JBNFNZ010000638.1:0-1015 GCF_057364525.1 Aeromicrobium sp. PFPM2_SD2 | reverse complement strand
GGAGCGTCGCGCCGAGCAGCGCCGGCGGGCCGAGACCCGTCGCCAGGAGGCCCGGGAGCGTCGCCGCGAGGCCGAGGAGCGCCTGCGCCGCCTGCAGGAGCTGCTCAGCCCCTGGTCGCGTCGCTAGAAGAACGCGCCGCCGCGGTCGACCAGCAGCCCGTAGAGCGTCTGCTGGATGGTCTCGCGGACCTGGTCGGTCACGTTGAACAGCAGCATCGGGTCGTCCGCGGCCTCGGGCGCGTAGGCGTCGGTGCGCACGGCTCGCCGAACTCGATGATCCACTTGCTGGGCAGGGGCACGAGCCCGAGCGGTCCCAGCCAGGGGAAGAACGGCGTGATCGGCAGGTACGGCAGCCCGAGCAGACGGGCGAGCGAGGGCAGGTTGCCGACGAGCGGGTAGATCTCCTCGGCGCCGACGATCGACACCGGCACGATCGGCACCTGGGCCCGCATGGCCGACGACACGAAGCCGCCCCGGCCGAAGCGCTGCAGCTTGTAGCGCTCGCTGAACGGCTTGCCGACGCCCTTGAACCCCTCCGGCCACACCGCCGCGAGCTCGCCGCGGCCCAGGAGCCGCTCGGCGTCCTCGGTGCAGGCCAGGGTCGCGCCGAACTTGCGCGCGGTCTGCCCGACGAACGGGAGCGCGAACACCAGGTCGGCGGCCAGCGGGCGCAGCGTGCGTCCGGCGTAGCGGTGGACGGCGTAGCTGGTGATGAGGCCGTCGACGGGCACCGTGCCCGAGTGGTTGCCGACGAGGAGGGCACCGCCCTCGGCCGGGATGTTGTGCACCCCGCGCACCTCGAGCCGGAACCACTGCTCGGCGAGCGGCTCGATGACCTGGACCAGGAGCTCGGCCACCTCCGGGTCGTGCCCGAAGTCGTCGACCGGGTAGTCGCCGGAGAGCCGGCGGCGCAGGGTGGCCAGGATGCGCGCCAGGCGCGCCTCCCAGCGTCGCCCAGCACGCGCTGGGAACCGGCGACGAGGGCGGTCAGCAGCTCGTTCGTCGCGGACGTGCC
>NZ_JBNFNZ010000637.1:0-1019 GCF_057364525.1 Aeromicrobium sp. PFPM2_SD2 | reverse complement strand
GACGTGCGGCGCACGCTGCGTCGCGCCGCGTCCACCGGCGGCGTGCCGGTGAAGCCCGCGTGGCAGCGCCCGCGTCCGACCCGGCCCGAGCTGGTCCTGCTCTGCGACGTCTCGGGGTCGGTGGCCGGCTTCTCGGAGTTCACGATGCTGCTGGTCCAGGCGCTCAGCGACCAGTTCAGCAAGATCCGCGTCTTCGCCTTCGTCAACGCGATGGCGGAGGTCACCGAGCTGGTCCGGGCCGGGGGTGACGACCTGGCCGACCGCATCCGCGCCGAGGCGCGGGTGACCAAGTGGCACACCAGCAGCGACTACGGCGAGGCGTTCGCCGACGTCGTGGACCACCACCTGGACGCCGTCGGCCCGCGCACCGCGGTGCTCGTCCTGGGCGACGCGCGCAACAACAACTTCGACCCGAACCTCGAGGCGCTGCACCGGATCGCGCAGCGTTCCCGGCGCACCTTCTGGCTCAACCCGGAGGCCGCGTCGCGGTGGGGCCTGGGTGACTCCGCCGCCCTGGAGTACGCCGACGTGGTGCCCATGCACGAGTGCTGCAACGTCGACCAGCTGACCCGCTTCGTGACGCGGCTCCTACCGGTCTGACACGCCCGATCTCGGCGCGAGATCCCCGGCGGTCCGACCTATCCTGGAGCGGTGAGCTTCCCCACCCTTCCCCGCCCCACGAGAGACCCCGTCCTCGGCACCTTCGCGGCCTCCATGGCCGTGCTGTGCCTGGTGCTGTCCGTCCTGCTCGGCAGCCTGCGCACCGGCGTCGTCCTCGGCGTCGTGATCGCCCTCCTTGTCGGCGTCGGTCTGCTGGTCATCACGACCGGCACCGACGAGTCCGGTCGGCGCTGACCCCCTCCTGATGCCGGACGCGCGCGCCCGGGTCGAGGCCGAGCTGCGTGCGGCCCTCGCCCGGGTGGCCGCGCTCGGCGACGACCACGCGCGATCGTCAGCGGGTCCGAGGGCTCGAACGCCGACGACGAGCACGACCCCGAGGGGCGACGACTCGCCTTCGA
>NZ_JBNFNZ010000636.1:0-1026 GCF_057364525.1 Aeromicrobium sp. PFPM2_SD2 | reverse complement strand
GGCCTGGGCCCGTCGTGGCCGGCGTGCTCGTCGACCTGGCGCCGTGGCCGCTGCACCTGACCTACGTCGTCCACGCGGTGCTGACGCTGGCCGCCGTCGTCCTGGTGCTCCGGGGTCCCCGAGACGTCCGAGCGGCAGCCCGGCGCCCGGCTCCAGCTGCAGCGTCCGGCGGTCCCGGCGTCGGTGCGCACCGCGTTCGTCGGGGCGGGCATCGCCGGGTTCGCCGGGTTCGCCGTGACCGGCCTGCTGACCGCGGTGTCGCCGCGGCTCGTGGCCGAGGTCGTCGAGGACCCCTCGGCGGTCGTCCAGGACTCGGTCATCGTGCTGGCGCTCATGGTGTCGGTCGTCGCCCAAGCCGTCCTGCGCCGCGTCCCGACGACGCTCGGCGTGAACCTCGGGTGCGCGCTCCTGGCGCTGGGCTCGCTGGTCATGGTGACCGGACTGTGGACCGAGTCGTACGCCGTGCTGCTGGTCGCCGCGCTGCTCGTCGGCCCCGGTCAGGGGCTCAGCTTCGGCAAGGGCCTGGCCTCGCTGCTCGAGCGCGTCGAGCCGCACCAGCGCGCCGGCGTCAGCTCGGCGTTCTTCATCGTCGGCTACGTCGCCATCTCGCTGCCCGTCATCGGCGCCGGCGTGGCCGCCCAGGCGTGGGGCCTGGACGTCGCGGCGGAGTCCTTCGGCCTCGGCGTCGCGGCCCTCTCGCTGCTGGCGCTCGGCGCGCTGGTCCTTCGAGCAGCGCCGCGCACCCGTCGACGCCTGACCCCCGCTCCGCTGCCCGTCCCGCCCGCGCTGGGCGTGACGTTGTGCACGCGACACGCCGGGGCGGGCGTACACAACGTCACGCTCAGCGGGGAGGTGCGGCTCAGCGGGTCCGGGTGACTTTTCGTGAGGCCGGCCGGACGGTCGGGGTCGCGGTCGCGGGCCAGGGCCAGCTCCAGGGCGAGCTGCTGCACGGGCACGATCTCGACGAGCGGGACGAGGGCGGGCTCGAGGTCCGCGAGCCCCCGGCGCGGGCACCGTCTCGTGCCC
>NZ_JBNFNZ010000635.1:0-1028 GCF_057364525.1 Aeromicrobium sp. PFPM2_SD2 | reverse complement strand
CGGTGTCCTCGGGGGGTGCTGCGGCGCACGCCCGCGGTCGCGCAGCGAGCGTGTCGATGCCGTCCCGGGTCGCCGCGAAGGGCGGACGGGGACGCCCCTCGAGGGCGGCGGCGACGGCGAACGCGGACGAGGAGGGGGTTGACACGCCCCGCAGCGTACCTGGGCGCGTCCCGCCGACCGGTACCCTCGCAGGGTGAGCAGCTCGGGCGGACGCGTGGCGAACTGGCTGGTCGGCGACCAGCTGGCCTGCGTGCTGCACCTGGGCGACAGCTCGCTGGCCTACCGGCTGGCCGACCTCGGGCACGAGGTGACGATCTGCTCGCCGGACGCGCGCCACGTCAAGCACGACCAGGTCGGCTACGTCCGCGCCGGCGGCGACCGCCTGCCGTTCGTGCACGACGCGTTCGACGCCGTGGTCGTCCCCGACCTGCACGACGCGCCCGTCGCGCTCGCCGAGTACGCGCGCGTCCTGCGCCCGTCCGGCGTCGTCTCGACCGTCTCGCACGCGTACGACGACTCGATCCCGTGGCTGCGACGCCTGCGCGAGATCGTCGGCGTCGCCCCGAGCCCGGTCCCGACGGCCGACACCCTCGCGGCGTCCGGCCTGTTCCTGGAGGCCGAGACCGAGCAGTTCGCGGCGTGGGAGAAGCTCGACCTGGCCGGCCTGCTGGCCTTCGCCCGCGAGACGATGGACCCGACCCGCGGCGAGGCCGCCCTGGCCGAGGTGCACTCGCTGTTCCGCACCTACGCCGAGCACACCGGCTTCCTGCGCCTGCGGCACACGACCACGGCCGTCCGCGCCCGCGTCGACAAGGCCGCCCTGCCCGAGCAGGCGCCGCCGCCGGACACCCTGCTGCTCGACTTCCGCTGAGCCCATGACCGAGGTGCTGCTGGCGCTCGGGGTGGCGCTCGTCCTGGTCCTGGCGCTGCTGCTCGTGCGCCGCCGGCTCGCCGTGCGCAGCCAGGCCCTCGGCTCCCCCGCCGACCGGGCCACCTACCTGACCCTGCACCGCGTCTCGCTCACCGCC
>NZ_JBNFNZ010000634.1:0-1043 GCF_057364525.1 Aeromicrobium sp. PFPM2_SD2 | reverse complement strand
GCGGGGGTCACGGGCCCCGGAGCGTCCGGCAGGGGAGCCGGGTCGCCGGGCGTCCCGTCGCCCGGCGTCGGCGCGTCGTCACCGGGGGAGGAGGACGACGTCTCGCGCGTGCCCAGCCCCAGCTCGAGACCGTCCAGCGACACCGGCAGGGCGACCGTCAGGCCGGGGTCCCCGCCGGCACCGACCGTCGGGGCCACGTCGAGGTCACCCAGCTCGAGACCGAGGCCCGACTCCGTGGTGCTGGTCGTCGTGCCGTCAGCACCGCCGCACGTACGGGTGTCGCGCCGGCCCAGGCCCAGGTCGACGCCGTCCAGCGCGACCGGGACGGTCCACGAGCAGGCCCTCCTGGCCGCCTGCGCCCGCGACGGGATCGGCGGTGAGCCGGCCGACGTCGAGGCCGAGGCCGCGCTCGGACGTGCGGTGGGTGGTGCGGCCGTGGTGGGTCCCGCCGGTGCGGTGGCGGTGGCCGAGCTCGGCCTCGACCTTGCGCACGTCCACGGGCGCCTCGACCTCGACGGCCGGACGGCGGTGCTCGGTGCCGCCCAGGCGCGCGGTCGGCTTGGCCGTGGTGCGTCCGACCTCGACGTCGAGCCCGCGCTCGGACGAGGAGGAGCGGGCGTGGCGCGGTGCCGTGGTGTGCTCGCGGTGACCGAGCTCGATCGAGACCCCCGCGATCTCGACGGGCGCGGACAGGGTGGTCGACGGTCGTGAGCCGTCGTCGGCGTGGGCCGTGGCGGCACCGGCGAGGAGGACCCCGCCCGTGATCGCGGCCACACCGAGGGATCGCTTGATCCAGGTGTGCATGAGTGATGACCTTTCGTCTCACTGGGAAGAGGGAAGTCGTGCGTGCGGACGCGGACGTCCGCCGGTCGCCGGGCACAGGGCCGCGGCGCGGCACGCTCATCCAGGTGAGACGTCAGGGCGCAGGTGGTGCTGGGAGTCGTGGTCGGAGTCGGCCGGCAGAGCGGCGAGCAGCACCGCGGACGGCGGCTGCAGCAGGGCGGCGCCGGACGTGAAGGCGGCCACCGTCCGCGCGGCGGCCG
>NZ_JBNFNZ010000633.1:0-1046 GCF_057364525.1 Aeromicrobium sp. PFPM2_SD2 | reverse complement strand
ACCGGGCCGCGCCGTCACGGGTGCGCCGCCGCATGCTGACCCCGGCGAGGGCGAGCGCCACGACGCAGCAGCCCAGGAGCACGCCCACGTCCACCCCGAGGTCGGCCCCCAGGCTGCCGCCGCCGGCGAGCAGGGAGAAGGCGTCCGTCGCGTAGCTCATCGGCAGCACGTCCGAGACCAGCTCCAGCGCCCGTGGCATCTGCTCGCGGGGCTGCAGCAGGCCGCACAGCAGGATCTGCGGGACGACCACGAGCGGCATGAACTGCACCGCTTGGAACTCGGTGACCGCGAAGGCCGACATCAGCAGCCCGAGCGCGGTGCCGAGCACGCCGTCGACCACGGCCAGCAGGGCCATGGCCCAGGGGCGGTCGGCGTCCAGGTCGAGCAGCCACAGCCCGACGGCGGTCGCGACGAGCGCCTGCACCACGGCCGCCAGGCCGAGCGCGATCGCGTACCCCGCCACCAGCTCGCCCTTGCGCAACGGCGTGGTGAGCAGGCGCTCCAGCGTCCCGGACGTGCGCTCGCGCACCATGGTCACGGACGTCAGCAGGAACATGACGACGAACGGGAACAGCCCGAGCATCTGGGGCCCGACGCGGTCGAAGACGGCGGGGGAGTCGTCGTAGACGTACCGGAAGATGGCCAGCAGCAGCGACGGCAGCGCGACCACGAGCACGACGCTGCGCCGGTCGTGCGCGAGCTGCTGCAGGACCCGGCGGGCGGTGGCGAGCGTGCGGGTCATGCCACGGCCTCCCGCTCGGCGATGGCGAGGAACGCCTGCTCGAGGTCGTCGGTGCCGGCCCGGCTGCGCAGCCCCGCGGGGTGTCGTCGGCGACGAGCCGGCCCTCGCGCATCAGCAGGACGCGGTCGCAGCGGGCGGCCTCGTCCATGACGTGGCTGGAGACCAGGAGCGTGCGTCCCTCGGCGGCCAGACGGCCGAACAGCGCCCACAGGTCGCGGCGCAGCACCGGGTCCAGGCCGACGGTGGGCTCGTCGAGCAGCAGCAGCTCCGGCTCGCCCAGCAGCGCGGCGGCCAGCGACACCCG
>NZ_JBNFNZ010000632.1:0-1048 GCF_057364525.1 Aeromicrobium sp. PFPM2_SD2 | reverse complement strand
GATCCGCGACGGCCGCGCCGGAGCGCCCCGACGAGCCGCCGGGGGTGTGGCCGAGCCGCCACGGGTTGCGGGCCGGACCCCAGTACTCCGGCTCGGTGACGCCCTTGGCCCCGAACTCGGGGGTGTTGGTCTTGCCGAAGATCACCAGGCCGGCGTCGAGCCAGCGCTGCACGACCAGGGCGTGCTCGGTGGCGACGTCGGCGCGCAGCGCCCGCGAGCCGTACGACGTCGGGTAGCCGGCGACCTCCTGCATGAGGTCCTTGACCAGGAACGGGACACCGGCGAACGGGCCGGACAGGTCGGGGTCGTCCACGACCGCGTCGGCCAGGTCGTCGGTGCGCACGACGATCGCGTTGAGCCGGCCGTTCACCTCGTCCGCGCGCTGGCGCGCCGCGGCCAGCAGCTCGCTGGGCTTGACCTGCTTGGTCGCGACGAGCTCGGCGAGCCCGGTCGCGTCGTACGTCATGTACTCGCGGACGTCCACGGTGCCTCCTGGGTCGGTGCTCGCGTCAACCTAGTGGCCGGCCGGGCTCACTCGTCGTCGCTGGTGCGCAGCCCCCGGTGCGCCGAGGCCACCTCGACCTCGGGGTGCCAGGCGACGAGCTTCTCCACGGCGTCCAGCACCTCGACGACGTGGGCCCGGTCGGCGGAGACCACGCTCGCCCCGACCAGCGTGCGCCGGTACAGGTCCAGGTGGCCGACCTCGGCCGCGCTCACGTCGAAGCGTCGCTTCACCTCCGCGACGATCGGCCGGACGAGCGAACGCTTCTGCTTGAGCGAGCGCACGTCGCCCAGCAGCAGGTCGAGCTCGATCCAGCCGATCCACACGTCAGTCGAACAGCTCTCCGAGCCAGTGGCCCTTCCGCTTCTTGTAGCCGCCGCCCCCGTAGTACCGCTTGTCGGAGTCGTCGTAGTAGCGGTTCCCGTACGCGGGCTGCTGCTGGTAGGTCGGCTGGCCGTAGCCGGGCTGGGGCGCGGCCGGCGGCGGCGTGGGCGGGGCGGCCTGCTGCTGCGGCGGGGGCGGCCGCCCGGGTCCTCGGACCGCGGC
>NZ_JBNFNZ010000631.1:0-1051 GCF_057364525.1 Aeromicrobium sp. PFPM2_SD2 | reverse complement strand
AGATTTTTATGCTTTGCGTGATAAGCGGCATGTGCCCTCCTTAAATCATACTCATTAGGACGTATCCTTCAGCGATGTCCCCAACGTCAGCCACATGGACAACCTTACGTGCTACCTGTTGTCCAGTATACCCGTTGTCCCACTCATTCAGGATAAGCCAATCGCCAACCTTAAAGTCCTGTCGTTAAGTCTTAGCTCTGCTGTCTTTAGACCTAGCTGTACCGGACCAAAGTGCTTGCGGTGAATCTTCAGATTGTGACTAGCCATTAGTCCCTCCCGATGTCAGACATCATGTTGTAGCGACCAGTGTCCATCTCGTACTCCATAACCTGCTGATAGAGTTCTGCTTCCTGCTCACGAAGGTATAGCTCTGACTCTTGGCTGCCGAAGAACTTAGCGTTGAACTCACGGCTAGCTTTAGTGACGATGTAGTCCCTGAAGACCACAGGCATCTCGGAGAATGGCTTCATCTCCACAAGCTCTACCGTGATAGGGTCGGGGAAAAGTGGTTGACTGAGTGGGACAGGTCGTACAGGTATCCACCCATGTTGCTGTAGTAGCTGGTGGCCCCAGCAGTCATTACACGAAGGTATGACGGCAAGAATCGAATCCTATTGTCTTGGACATCAGGTGTCAGGACAGCAGCTTCGTTGATGTTAAAGTTCCAGCCTTTAGCTTGGACCTGACGATTGACTCGATGCAGGATGCGCTGAGCGTTCGATACGTCTGCGTTACCTTCGTCAAGCTGTAGGACTGCTGGTTCACCGATAGCTGCTAACATATCGTTGATAGCATCTAAGTCATCGTTAGCATTCAGTGGAATGTATTGAGCCATGTGTTTCTCCTTTAAGATAGTTTATAGCGTTGGCTATGTGCTCAGGGTTCTCACTGAGTAGGCCAATAGCGCAGTTACATCTCTGGCATAGGACTCCACGTATTTCACCACTAGCATGGTCATGGTCTACAGCCAATGTCCTTCCTGATGTCTCTACTGTTCGTGAGCAAATCTCGCAGGCCCACCCTCTTGATTCCATAAGAGATACCCATTCGT
>NZ_JBNFNZ010000630.1:0-1051 GCF_057364525.1 Aeromicrobium sp. PFPM2_SD2 | reverse complement strand
CCACCTGGGTGGGCGTGAGCAGGTACGGCCCCGACCACGCGCGGGACGGGCCGAAGACGCCCCATCCCCCGACCGGCTCGAGGTCGCCCGGCTCGGCCCGCACGACGGGCCCGGGCGGACGGATCCGCAGCGCGCGCACCTCGGGCAGCTGGCGCAGCGTCCAGACCAGCTGGGCGGCCACGCGGTCCCGGACTCGTCGGACACGTCGCCGAGGCCGTCCAGCACGATCTCGGCCAGGCCGTCGGCGGCGACGGGCACGCTGCCGCGCAGGCGCGTGGCGTCGGGCACGTAGCTGCGCAGCGTGCCGGCGTCCTGCGTCCGGGGTCCGGCGACGACGTTGGTGACCAGCGCCGTGGCCAGCTGCTCGCCGAGCGGCAGGTGCACGGGGTCGGCGACGACCCGCTCGCCGGACGGGTCGAAGAAGTACAGGTCGAACGGCCGGTAGTAGTCGGCGAAGAAGTTGCGGGTGACGAACGTGCCCGGCGGCGCGACCTCGATGCGCCACTGGCCGTCGTCGCGGCGCAGCACGAAGCGGACGGTGCGCGAGAGCCGGTCGGGCTCGTAGTGGCCGGTGCGGTCGAGCCGGGCCTCCTGCTCGACGCGCAGCGAGACCTCCAGGCCGATGTCGCGCCCGATCGCGACCTGCTGGGCCCGCTCCACGCGCGCCGTGCGGTAGACGACGACCCCGGCCGTGGGGTCCCACGGCTCGGCCTGGGGGTGGAAGAAGGTCTCGGCGGTGCCGCTGGAGACCGGGTAGGCCAGCATCGCGTCCAGGTAGCCGCGCACGACCTGGTCGGGGGTCGCGTTCTGCCGCGGCCCGGCCGGCCGGTAGCTGACCGGGCTCTCGTCGCCGACCTCCTGGGCCTGGACCCGGTGGACGCGCACCTCGTCGGGGATGCCGCCGCACGCGGTCAGCGCGCAGACGACGGCGGCCAGCCACGCGAGCAGGGACAGGCGGCGCGTCATGCGAGCTCCGAGACGATCGGCGGGCGGGTGGGCCGAGCCGCCCGGCTTGGGCAGGGTCAGGACGAACTTCGGCGCCCTCGTCCGG
>NZ_JBNFNZ010000629.1:0-1060 GCF_057364525.1 Aeromicrobium sp. PFPM2_SD2 | reverse complement strand
GCGGTGGACAGTATGGTCGCACCCCTTAAGGTAAGGAATCAACGGAGGCGTTAAAGGTTTTCGCATAAGTTGCCAGCAAGGTAATGATGCCGAGAATGACCCACCTAAAGGTGGATGCTCAGGCCATCGGTGCAGCTCTGAGAGACCTTCTTGTTGCTGCTTACCCTACCTTCACGTTCGACCTTGGGTCTGGCTTCCTGTTAATCACTGCCCCTTCAGGGACTGACATTAACTCAGTTGAGACGGAGGATGGCTACGCTAACCAGCTAATAAGCCCAGTCCTAGACACTGTGCAGACAATCTCTAAACTACCTCTTGCCGCTCCTAATGGGTATATCATTAAGATTCAAGGCGAGACAAACAGCAGCGCCGATGAATACTACGTGATGTATGACTCCAACACTAAGACGTGGAAGGAGACAGTGGAGCCGGGAGTTGTCACTGGGTTCGATAACACCACAATGCCACACGCTCTGGTACGACAATCTGATGGCTCCTTTGAGTTTAAGACTCTGGATTGGTCCAAGCGTGGTGCTGGTAAACGATGACACAAAACCCTATGCCTAGCTTCGTGGATGCTGCGATTAACGATGTGTTCTTCTACAGGAACAGGCTAGGGTTCTTGTCAGGAGAGAACGTAATCATGAGCCGTTCAGCCAGCTACTTTGCGTTCTTCCCTAAGAGTGTGGCGACACTGAGCGGCGATGACCCTATTGACGTAGCTGTAAGTCACCCTCGAATCTCAATCCTTAAGTATGCCGTTCCGTTTAGCGAGCAGCTACTACTTTGGTCTGATGAGGTTCAGTTCGTGATGACAAGCTCTGGGGTCCTTACCTCGAAGTCTATCCAACTTGATGTGGGCTCAGAGTTTGCCTTAGGTGACAATGCCAGACCATTCGCTGTAGGACGCTCAGTATTCTTTCTCAGCGCCTCGTGGGTCATTCACCAGCATTAAGCGATACTTCGCTGTAGCAGATGTGTCTGACGTGAAGGATGTCGATGATACCACTGGACACGTACTATCCTATATCCCTAACGGGGTGTTTGACATTCAAGGTAC
>NZ_JBNFNZ010000628.1:0-1060 GCF_057364525.1 Aeromicrobium sp. PFPM2_SD2 | reverse complement strand
GCCATTTTGGTGATAGCTTCTGTAATCGTCTCCAGCGAGTTCAGGTCTCCCAGATATTCCTCGCAGTAAGAACGACCATAGTCTTCACCGTCCAGTCTAACCATTCGTACCGGGATGTAAGGACAGGCGTTCAGCGGGTAGGAACCATCGGTCCCTTTCACCTCTATGCCCTCCACTTCCTCATATCGCAGGTACTCATCGTCCTGACGATAGATGTGCGTGTAGACTTCAAGCTCTGTGTCAGGCTCATAGTCGTCTGCGTTGAGTTGTGACTTCACGTCTTCCGGTAGAGCACTAAACGCTACCTTGTCGAGAGTCACAATCTGCAAGATGTTACCGTAAGCATCACGTTGAACAACGTAGGACGTTAAGCGGTACATACGCATAGGACTGTAAGTACCCTGTTCAGGCTCTGGAATATAGAGTAGACAGTTACCGGAGACGATAAGCTGCTTCAGAGCTTCGAACAATGGGACACGGAAACTGTTAGTCTCCATGTAGGCCATCAACACACGCTCGACCATAGCAAGCCCTTCGTCTACACGAGCAGCAGCCTCTGAGTCCTGACTCAAGGTCTTTGCCTCATATTCGGAGACTGTCAGTCGCATCCACGGTGACTGAGGGAATAATGCCAGCATCAGCTTTGCAGCCAAGTTGTTCAAACAGCGAGCACCTACAGCTTGCCACGGCGTCACGTATTCCGTAGACGAGTTGTCGGACTCCTTAGGAAACAGTGACGGGATAGTGACAGCAGCACAGTTCTGAGCGCGCGTCTCATATGGCTGTCTACCGTTCTTCAGTCTATCATAAACTGACTTCGCGCCTTCAGCGGCAAATCCTTCACGTTCAGCCATCTACGTGCCTCCATGTTTTACCTGTTAATACGTCAGACAGCGTTCTCCTAGCTACTCCCGGATATGCAGAGGTAAGCTCTGTCGCTGTTAGCCCTGACTTTCGTATGGACTTAACATCTTCGGCTGTTAGCTTTGAGTGTAATGGCTGTCACTATGTGGAGCGTTCTTTCTACCTTTGGAAACACAGTCTACCATGTTATCGCTAT
>NZ_JBNFNZ010000627.1:0-1065 GCF_057364525.1 Aeromicrobium sp. PFPM2_SD2 | reverse complement strand
GCACCGGGCTCGCGGTCTCGCTCACCCTGGCGCTCGCCGCCGGCTTCCGCCCCCGCGCTCAGCCGTAGGTGTCGCGCGGCCCGCGCCCGCCGCGCACCGAGCGGCGTCCGGTCTTCCAGCTCGGGCCCTGCGGGCCACGGATGTCGAGGTGGATGACCGAGCCCTGGCCGATCTCCTCGTTGAGCCGGGCCAGGATCCGCGGCGCGAGCAGCTTGATCTGCGTGGCCCAGGCGGTGGAGTCCGCCTGCACGGTGAGCCGGCCGTCCTCGATCTCCACCGCGTGGCAGTGCTGGGCGACCTCGTCGCCCACGATGCGCGCCCAGTCGCCGATGGCCCGGTGGGTGGCCAGGTCGTCCTGCCATCCCTGCGCCGACACGAGCGCGTCGAGGTGGGCGGCGAGCGGCGAGGCGTCCTCGCGCTGGGGCCGGTAGGGCGCCGCGGCGCGGCCGCCGGAGCGCCGGCGACGACGTGGCTGGCTCGGCGTCGTGCGGTAGGCGTCGGCGATCTCGCGGGCGAGCGACAGCCCGTCGTCCGGGTCGGACGCCGTCGGCTCGGGCGTGTCAGGCACGCTTCACCACTCCTTGTTCCACGTGGAACACCTGTCCGGCGAGCGCCTCGGGCACGTCCTGGAGCACCGCCGCGGTGACCAGCACCTGCTCGGCGTCGGCGACGAGGCCGGCGAGCTGGTCGCGGCGGCCGCGGTCGAGCTCGGCGAAGACGTCGTCGAGGACGAGCACCGGGTCGTCCCCATCCTCGCGCAGCAGGGCGAACGAGGCCAGGCGCAGGGCCAGGGCGAACGACCACGACTCGCCGTGGCTCGCGTAGCCCTTGGCCGGCAGGTCGCCGAGGGTCAGCACCACCTCGTCGCGGTGCGGACCGACCAGGCTGACCCCGCGCTCGAGCTCGTCGGGCCGGCGGCGGGCGACCTGCTCGAGCATCGCCGCGCGCAGCGCCTCGGGTCGCGGCCTCGCCGGGGTCGAACGACGGCCGGTAGGTCGCGGTGGCCGTGCGCCGGTCGCGCGGCCAGCCGCCGCCACGTCGACGTTACGCCTCGGCCAGGTGCGG
>NZ_JBNFNZ010000626.1:0-1070 GCF_057364525.1 Aeromicrobium sp. PFPM2_SD2 | reverse complement strand
CGGGGCGGGGCGCGACCGGGTTCACGCGGGCACTCTAGGCCGCGCGGGCGGGCGTCCGGCCCGGGCGTGACCTCGGTCGCACGCCGCGGCCGATCCCTGGACGCCCGTCCACGACCCGGGACGCGCCCCTACGATGACGGCCATGACGTCCCTCCCCCGTTCCCTCGGCGGCGTCCTCGCCGCCTCCGCCCTGCTGCTCGCCACGGCGTGCGCCCCCGCCGAGGAGGAGACCAGCGGGTCGTCCTCGGCCGACGCCACCTGCTCGGTGGACGCGCTGCCCACGGTGAAGAAGGGCACGTTCACCGTCGCCACCGACGACCCGGCCTACGACCCGTGGTTCGCCGACAACGACCCGTCCAACGGGCAGGGCTTCGAGAGCGCGGTCGCGTACGCGGTCGCCGATCGGCTCGGCTTCGGGAAGGACCAGGTCGTCTGGACGAAGGTGCCGTTCAACACGGCCTACCAGCCCGGCGACAAGGCGTTCGACGTCGACATCAACCAGATCTCGATCACCGACGAGCGCAAGCAGGCCGTCGACTTCAGCGCGCCGTACTACGAGGCCGCGCAGGCGGTCATCGTGCTGGAGGACTCCGAGTTCGCCGGCGCGAAGAGCCTGGCCGACCTGGCCGACGCCCAGCTCGGCGCCCAGATCGGCACGACGTCGCTCAAGGCCATCGGCCAGATCGAGGGCGCGAAGGAGCCGCGCGTCTACGACGACACGACCAAGGCCGCCGAGGCGCTGCGCAACGGCCAGGTCGACGGCATCGTGGCCGACCTGCCGAGCGCGTTCTACCTGACCGCCGCCGAGATCGACGGCTCGGTCATCGCCGGACAGTTCCAGGTCGAGGGCGACGCCACCGAGGCGTTCGGCCTGCTGCTGGAGAAGGGCAGCAAGCTGACCCCCTGCGTCGACGACGCCGTCGAGGGGCTGCGCGAGGACGGCACGCTGGCCGAGCTCGAGCAGACCTGGCTCGCCGAGTCGGCGAACGCGCCCGTCCTGAAGTGACCTCCGCCCCGCACGTCCCGAGCGCCCGGCAGGCCGAGCGCGACGCCTTCCGCCGGCGTCGCAC
>NZ_JBNFNZ010000625.1:0-1077 GCF_057364525.1 Aeromicrobium sp. PFPM2_SD2 | reverse complement strand
GCGTGCCGGTGCGCTCGACCGCGCGGTCGGCACCGTGCTGGCGTCGTGCTGACCGCGCCGCGGTGACGCTGGCGGCCCGATCGGCTTCGTCGGCCTGTTCTCGCCGGTGGTCGTGCGGCTGCTGGCGCGTCCGGTGCCCGGGCTGAACCGGCACCTCGTGCTCCTGCCCGCCGCGGGCCTGGTCGGTGCGGTCGCGGTCGTGCTCGCCGACGCCGGCGTCCGCGCGATGATCGGCGCGGAGTCGGCGCTGTCGGTGCCGACCGGCGTCACGACGACGGTGCTCGGCGCGGTCATGATGATCCTGCTGGCCCGCGTCAGCCGGGACTCCGGCCCCACCCGCCAGCCGGCCGCCGGCCGCGTCGGACTGCGCAGCGTCCGCCGGTCCGCCTTCGTCGCCACGATCGCGACCGTCGCCATGGTGGCCGTCGTCCTGGTCGGGATGCTGGCCGGCGAGACCTGGTACCTGGTCGGCGACCTGGGCCTGTGGCTGTCCGGCTCGGCCCCGGCCCCCATCGACTTCGCCTTCTCCGAACGGGCCCCGCGCGTGGCGGCGGCCGTGCTCGCCGGGCCGCGCTGGCCCTGTCCGGCTCGCTCGTGCAGGCCACCTGTCGCAACCCGCTGGCCGAGCCCGGCCTGCTGGGCATCACCGGCGGCGCCGGCCTGGGTGCCGTGCTGGTCGTGACGAGGCTGGGGGCCAGCTCCACCACGCAGACGCTCGTGGCGGCCTGCGTCTCGGCGCTCGTCGCGTTCGCGTTCGTCTACGCCCTGGCCTGGCGTCGCGGCCTGGACGCCGACCGGCTCGTGCTCATCGGCATCGGCACCTGGTACGGCACGACCGCGCTGACCACCTATCTGCTGGTGCGGGCCGATCCGTGGAACACCCCGCAGATCTTCACCTGGCTCTCGGGCACCACGTACGGACGCGCGTGGGAGCAGGTCGCTCCCGTGGCGGTCGTGCTCGTCCTCGCGCTGCCGCTCGCGCTGGCCGTGCGCCGCGAGCTCGACCTGCTGACGCTCGACGAGGACAGCCCGCGGGTCGTCGGCGTGCGCTCGAGCGCGTCGCGGTCGATCTTCGGC
>NZ_JBNFNZ010000624.1:0-1088 GCF_057364525.1 Aeromicrobium sp. PFPM2_SD2 | reverse complement strand
TGCTGGCCGACCGCGCCCGCGCCGTCGTGGCCGCCGGCGCGACCTGGTCGTGCTGTGCACCAACACCATGCACACCTGATCGGCGCGGTCGAGGACGCCTCGACGTGCCGGTGCTGCACATCGCCGACGCGACCGCCGCCCGCATCCAGGCCGCCGGCCTGCGCCGGGTCGGGCTGCTCGGCACGTCGTTCACGATGGAGCAGGACTTCTACCGCGGTCGGATGGCCGGGCACGGGCTGGACGTCCTGGTGCCCGGCGCCGAGGACCGTGCCGTCGTGCACCGGGTCATCTACGAGGAGCTCGTGCGCGGCGTCGTGCGCCCGGAGTCGCGGGCCGCGTACCGGGACGTGATCCAGCGCCTGGTCGACGACGGCGCCGAGGGGATCGTGCTGGGCTGCACCGAGATCGAGCTGCTGGTCGGGGACGCCGACAGCCCGGTGCCGGTGTTCCCCACGACCCGGATCCACGTCGAGGCCGCCGTGGACCGCGCCCTCGCGGACGCCTGAGGCGCCGCACCCCAGATCGCAGGGATCCGCCGAGCGGGTGGACGCTCCTACCGTCGTGCCGTCCGGCACACGCCGGAGCGTCCACCCCGAGCCCGGAAGTCCCTCATGAAGCTCCTGCCCACGCGCCGCACCGTCGCGGCCGTCGCCCTCGCCGCCGCCGTGTGCGCCGGCACGTTCTCGCCGTCCCAGGCCGCGGACGAGCCGTCCGCTCCCGCCACGCCCGCGCCGCGCGTCGCGTCCCCGGCCGACGACGTGCCGCTGCCGCCCGAGCTCGCGGGCTTCGAGCTCGCCGGCGACACGAGCTGGTACAGCTGGGGCGAGCGCGAGCAGGACTTCATCAGGTCGTGCCTCGACGTCCCCTCGCCCGCCGCGCTGGACGCGTTCCGCTCGCTCCCGGACGGCTACATGTTCGGCCCGTTCATGCTCCGGCTGCTGGCCGAGCTGCAGCACCGCGCCGGTCGGCACGAGCAGGCGCACGAGCTGCTGGAGCGGGCGCTGCACGAGTCCGCGCAGACCGGCGAGCGCTTCGACCTGGTCGAGGGCCACCGGCGTCCGCGCCGCCGTGCTGGACGCCCTCGGCCG
>NZ_JBNFNZ010000623.1:0-1103 GCF_057364525.1 Aeromicrobium sp. PFPM2_SD2 | reverse complement strand
CCCGTCGTGGTCGTCGCCAGGCCAGGCCGCTGCTCGCCTGGCTGATCGCCCGCGGGTTCGAGGGACGCTCGGCGACCGTCGCCGTCCTGGCCGGCGTGGCCGCCTGCTTCACGGCTCGCGCCGGCCTGGCCTGGGTGCACGCGCTGCTGTCGGAGCGGGCGTCCGTGGCGGTCAAGAGCGGCCTGCGCGACGAGGTCACCGTCGCCGTCCTCGACCCCCGACGGGTGGGGGAGCGGCCGGAGTCCTCGCGCGTCGTCAGCCTGCTGGGCCCCGGCCTGGACGCGCTCGACCCCTACTTCGGCAAGTTCCTGCCGCAGCTCGTGCTCACCGCGCTGGTGCCGGCGACCGTGGTCGTGGCCATCGCCACGACCGACGTGCTGGCCGCCGTGACGGTGGCGATCACGCTGCCGCTGGTCGTCATGTTCCTGGTCCTGGTCGGCAGGCTCACCCGCGACAAGGTCGACCGGCGCTACGAGGCCCTGCAGCGGCTGGGCGCGCACTTCGGCGACGTGCTCGACGGCCTGCGGGTGCTCAAGGTGCACGGACGCCGCCAGGACGCCGGGCTGTGCAAGGTCGGCGACCAGCACCGGCGCGAGTCGGTCAAGGCGTTGCGGATGGCGTTCCTGTCCTCGTTCGTGCTGGAGCTGTTCTCCACGATCTGCGTCGCGCTGGTCGCCGTCAGCATCGGGCTGCGCGTCGTCGAGGGGCACATGGCGCTGGACGCCGGCCTGTTCGTGCTGCTGCTCGCCCCCGAGGCGTTCCTGCCGGTGCGCCGGATGGGGACGCACTTCCACGCCAGCCAGGAGGGCGTCGCCGCGGCCGCGGACGCCCTCGACCTGCTCGCCTACGACCGCGCCACCGGGACGGCCGCCGTGCCGTCGGTCGCGTCGGCACCGGTCGTCCTCGACGCGGTCGGGGTGACCCGTGCCGGCCGGGACGTGCCCGCGCTCGCGCCGGTCTCGGCCACGATCGAGCCCGGCTCGTTCGTCGCGCTGACCGGGCCGTCCGGGTCGGGCAAGTCGACGCTGCTGGACGTGCTGCTCGGCTTCCTGGTCCCGACGACGGACGCGTGCGGGTCGGCGTCGACCTGCTCGCCGCCCGGC
>NZ_JBNFNZ010000622.1:0-1107 GCF_057364525.1 Aeromicrobium sp. PFPM2_SD2 | reverse complement strand
GACGAGGCCCCGCGTCCCGACTGCTCGCGCTGCCCCCGGCGTGGGACCCTGGACCCGCCCGACTACGTGCTCATGCGCGCCCTGTCGCACCCCGACGTCCTGCTGACCACCGACCTCGTCCTGCGCCGCGAGCTGGAGCGCCGCGGGCTCGACGCCGACGACACCGACCGGTGGCGCCCCTGGCGCTCCTACGCCGGCATGCACCTGTGGCGGCCGCGGCCTCGCCCGTCCCCGAGAGGAACCGACCATGACGACACGCTGGATGGACTCGCCGATCGGCGGGCTGCGGCTGCACGCCCGCGCCGGTCTGCTCGCCGCGATCGACTTCGACGCCGAGCCGCGCGGCACCCGCGTGGCCGACCCGGTGCTCGACGCCGCCGAGCAGCAGCTGCGCGAGTACTTCGCGGGGGAGCGGCAGGACTTCGACCTGCCGCTGGCCAGCGAGGGCACGGCCTGGCAGCAGAAGGTCTGGGGCGAGCTGCGGCGCATCCCGTTCGGCGAGACCGCGAGCTACGGCGAGATCGCCCGTCGCCTCGGCTACGAGCCGGTCGTCTCCCGGGCGGTCGGGGCGGCCAACGGGCGCAACCCCATCCCGATCGTGGTGCCGTGCCACCGGGTCATCGGCGCCGACGGCACGCTCACCGGCTACGCCGGCGGGCTGGAGCGCAAGCGCACCCTGCTCGCCCTGGAGCATCCCGGGCTGTTCTGAGCCGGTCCGGGTGGTGTTCGCCGCCCGTTCACCCGGGTAGGACACGCTCGAGGCAGGAGGTGCCCATGGGCAAGAAGGACGCCGCCCGGCGCGAGATCGCCGAGCTCGAGGCGAAGATCGACAGCTACCGCCAGAAGGTCAAGGCGCTGAAGGCCGCCGCCCAGGAGTCCGCGGACGACGCCGAGCGCTGGAAGGCCAAGGCCAAGGAGCACAAGCGCCGCTCCGCCGAGTCGCGCGAGGCCGCGCGCAAGGCGCTGGAGGTGGCCGCCAAGGCCGAGAAGCAGGCGCGCAAGGCGCAGAAGAGGGCGCGCAAGGCGCTGGCCGCCACGCAGCACGACGACGCCACGCTGGCGCCCGTGCCGGACTCCCGGACGAGGACGGCGCGGACTTCCACGGCG
>NZ_JBNFNZ010000621.1:0-1114 GCF_057364525.1 Aeromicrobium sp. PFPM2_SD2 | reverse complement strand
GGCGGCGCGGACGGTGGCCGCGGCCAGGTCGGCGAACGAGGCGGTCGACGACAGCCCGCCGGTGAGCGCGGCGTACCAGACCCGTCCGGCGCCCTCCCACGCGTAGCCGCCGATCGCGGTGGCGGCCAGGTGGAACGCCTTGTTGGGGATGCCGGAGTTCAGGTGGACGCCGCCGTGGTCGTCGGCCGTGCGCACGAAGTCGTCCATGTGCGCCGGCTGCGGGTCGCGGCCGAGCACGTCGTCGTCGTACGCGGTGCCCGGCGCGGCCATGGACCGCAGCGCGACGCCCTGCACCGCGTCGGTGAACAGCCCGGCGCCGACCAGCCAGCTGGCCTCGTCGGCCCGCTGCCCGGCGGCGTGCTGCTCGACCAGGACGCCCACGACGTCGGCGAGCGACTCGTTGAGGGCCCCGGGCTCGTCCTGGTAGACCAGCCCGGCCGTCTGCTGCACCAGCCCGTGCGCCAGCTCGTGGCCGATCACCGACACCGACGCGGTGAAGCGGCCGAACACCTCGCCGTCGCCGTCGCCGAACACCATCTGCTCGCCGTCCCAGTACGCGTTGTCGTAGTCGCGTCCGTAGTGGACGGTGGCGGCCAGCGGCAGGCCCGCGTCGTCGAGCGAGTCGTCGAGCTCGCGGGAGAGCCGCTGGACGCTGCGACGCGGCTGCAGCGCGCGCCACTGCTCCTTGGAGAAGGCGTCGCGTCCGGTGAGCACCTGGTCGAGCGACTGGCGGCGCAGGACGTCCCACGGCGTGGGCATGGAGTCCAGCAGCGGCGACCAGTCGTCGGTGCCGGTCAGGGCCACGACGGCGTCGTGCTGGGCGCCCCGCGTGCCCATCGGCAGGTCGAGCACCGTGCCGTCGTCGAACACGTGGCGGCGACCGGGCACGGTCTCGATCTCCAGCACCCGGTCGATCGTGCGCCCGGACTTGCGGAACAGGTCGCGCAGGACGCCCGGGAGGGTGAAGGTCTCGGGGTGCAGCGCCCAGCGGTGCCCGTCGCGCTCGACCCCGCGCAGCCGGCCGCCGAGCCGGTCCGACGCCTCGAGGGAGCACCACGTCGTTGGCGCAGCTTTGGCCAGGCGGCCGGCGGCGGAGAGCCCGGCGAAAGCCGCC
>NZ_JBNFNZ010000620.1:0-1119 GCF_057364525.1 Aeromicrobium sp. PFPM2_SD2 | reverse complement strand
GTTTCGTGGTCGCCGCCTCGGGCGTGGCCGTCGCCGGCGTCGGCGCCGCCTTCTGGTCGCTCGTGGCCGGCGTGGCCGTGCACCTGCTCGTCCGCGCCCCGGCGGCTTCGGGAGGCGAGGACCGCCGAGTCGTCGCACGATGGAGGTTGATCCCGCACACATCAAGGAGTGGTGACGAGTGAAGAAGATCTCCCTGCTGGCCTCCGCCGCCGTCGGCTACGTCCTGGGCACGCGCGCCGGGCGCGAGCGCTACGAGCAGATCAAGAGCCAGGCCGACCGCCTGTGGCGCAAGCCCCAGGTCCAGTCCGCCGTGGACGACGCCACCGGCTTCGCCAAGTCCACCGCCAGCGACCTGGGCAGCAAGGCGGCCGACGTCGCCGGCCAGGCCAAGGACGCCGCCAGCAGCAAGGTGTCCGGCTCGTCCGACAGCGGCTCGTCGTCGTCGACGGGCAGCACCCCGGGCGGCACCCACGGCGACCCGATCGACCCTCAGCAGTCGTGACCGGCGCACCCGAGGACCGCTCGACCGGCGAGCTGCTCAGCGCCCTCAGCGAGCAGGTCTCGACCCTCGTCCGGGACGAGATGCGCCTGGCGCGGGCCGAGATGAGCGAGGCCGGCAAGCGCTACGGCATCGGCGCCGGCATGTTCGGCGGCGCCGGCGTCATGGCGCTGTACGGCCTCGGGGCGCTGCTCGCCGCGGCCGTGCTCGGCCTGGCCACGGTGCTCGACGCCTGGCTGGCCGCGCTCATCGTCGCCGTCGTCCTGTTCGTCGTCGCCGGCGTCCTGGCCCTGGTGGGCAAGAAGAACGTCGACAAGGCGCCGAGCGTCCCGGGCAACCGGGTCGAGAGCGTCAAGGCCGACGTCGACGCCGTGAAGGAGCGCCATGTCTGACCCTGCACAGATCGAGCGCGAGATCGAGCGCACCCGCGCCGACCTCGCCGCCACCGTCGACGCCCTGACCGCCAAGGTCGAGGCCACGGAGCAGCGGCTCAAGGCGCCGCTGGTCGTCCTGGCCGGGGTCGCCGCCGGTGCCCTGGTGGGCCTGGTCGTCCAGCGCCTGCGTCACTAGCCGCACGTCCCCAGCGGGCCCCGCACCTCTGGTGCGGGGCCCGCTGCGGT
>NZ_JBNFNZ010000619.1:0-1123 GCF_057364525.1 Aeromicrobium sp. PFPM2_SD2 | reverse complement strand
GGCGCGGACGAGGGGTCTCGGGCCGGGGTCAGCCGCGCCAGGCCGTCGAGCGGCCCCGGCGTGGACGAGGCGCCCCCCGGCCGATGACCACGACGTCGTCGACGGTGTGCTGCACCTCGCCGAGCACGTGGCTGGAGACCAGCACGGTGCGGCCCTCGGCGGCGAAGGTGCGCAGCAGGCCGCGCATCCAGACGATGCCCTGCGGGTCGAGACCGTTGGCCGGCTCGTCCAGCACGACGACCGCCGGGTCGCCGAGCAGCGCCGTGGCCAGTCCGAGGCGCTGGCGCATGCCCAGCGAGAACCCGCCGACCCGCCGCTTGGCGTACGGGGCGAGGCCGACGAGCTCGAGCAGCTCGTGCAGCGACGGTCGTCGACGCCGACCTGCGGCGCGTACACCCGCAGGTGGCCGAGCGCGGTGCGGCCGGGGTGGAAGGACGCCTCGAGCGAGGTGCCGACGAGCCGGGCGGGGGCGTCGTGCTCGGCGTACGGACGTCCGCCGATGAGGGCGGTGCCGGCCGTCGGGCGGACGAGCCCGGTGAGCATGCGCAGGGTGGTCGTCTTGCCCGAGCCGTTCGGGCCGAGGAACCCGGTCACCCGGCCGGGGCGGACCTCGAAGCTGAGGTCGTCGACGGCGGTGACCTGTCCGAACCGTTTGGTGAGCCGTTCGACCGTGATCGGCGGCGCGGAGACCATCAGTCCTCCTGGGCGTCGGGGAGCCGGTGGCCCCGACCCTATCGACGTCCGGACGGTGGCCGGGGCAGGGCCACGGCGCGGCCGTCGGCCCGGACGTCCGCGACGGGTCCGCACACCTTCCGCCACGGCGGACCCACGGCGTCGTGACCGACCTACGATCGGGCCAGGACGCGCGCCCGCTCGCGGGACCACGTCCGCGACGGCGGCGGCACCGACCGCGCCGCCGGGACCGTCGCTCTCCGCACGTCCCCAGGAGAAGCCATGTCCCCCTCCGACACCGCCGACCAGGAGCTCAAGTCCCGCCACCGCACGCTGTGGGCGCTCGGCGACTACCCCGCCGTGGCCGCCGAGGTCATCGCCGAGACCGGACGCGTGCTGGTCGAGGCCGCCGGCGTCCGGGCCGGCGAGCGCGTGCTCGACGTGGCCGCGG
>NZ_JBNFNZ010000618.1:0-1126 GCF_057364525.1 Aeromicrobium sp. PFPM2_SD2 | reverse complement strand
TGGCCAGCGCGAGGCCGAGGGCCAGGGCGAGCGCGCGGACCCCGACCGTCCAGCGCAGCACGACGGCGAGGACGAGGGCGAGCACGGCCTGCAGCAGCATGCCGCGGCCGAGCTCGCTGTCGGCGAAGGAGACGACGTAGCCCGGACGCAGGCCGGACAGGGGCTGGGCGAAGGTGTCGGCGGCGGTCAGCACGTACAGCGCCAGGCTGGTCACCGACCAGGCGACGGCCGCCGTCCGGGAACGGGCCACCGCGTCGACCGCGAGGCCCTCGACCCGGTCGCCGCGGCCCGGCAGCAGGAAGACGGCCAGGACGAGGAACCCGACGACCGCGACGGCCAGGACGTCCGAGAGCAGCTTGGCCAGCGGCACGCCCCAGCCGACGACGAGGCCGGGGTCGGGGATGCCCGGGGGTGCCTCCTCCGGCGCTCCGCCGCCGAGGCTCAGGAAGGCCACGACGGCGGCGAGCGCGACGACGAACGCCACGGTCGTGAACCGCACGGCGCCGACGCGCGGCGCCGTCTCGGGACGGGTGGTGGTGCTGGTGCTCATCGGGGCGACCTCCGGCGCAGCGGGGCGAGCAGGAGGACGACGGCCAGGACGACGGCGCCGACCGCCCACCAGACGTGCTCGCGGTGGCGGTGCAGGAACGACTCCTCGCTCGCGTCGGCGCTGGTCGCCACCGGCGACACCGTCTCGCCGGTGGTGGTGGTGAAGACGACGGTGCCCTTGACCGGGTGCCCGTCGGCCGAGACGACGCGGTACGACATCTCGTGGACGCCGCGCATCCCCGACGGGGCGACGGTGGCGGTGACCGCCTGGTCGATCGCCTGCACGTCGCGCACCTCGAGCTGCTCGCCGTCGGGCGCCGTGATCGCGACGTAGGCGGGGTTGCCGATGTTCTCGTTGAACGTCAGCGTGACCTGCTCGGGGACCGCCGCGACGCTGGTGCCGTCGGCCGGGTCGGTCGACACGAGCGACGCGTGGGCCGAGGCCGGCCCGCCCCCACCACGCCGAGCAGCATGGTGAGGGCGAGAGCCAGGCCGAGCCGGACGGGCTCAGGAGTCGGTACGCGCACGACGTCGATTCTCCCGCAGCGCCAAAAGCGGCACCGCCCACGCCCACCAC
>NZ_JBNFNZ010000617.1:0-1126 GCF_057364525.1 Aeromicrobium sp. PFPM2_SD2 | reverse complement strand
GCCGAGCCGCGCCGGGCCGCCGTCCGTGCTCAACCCGGCGAAGGTCGGCGACGTCGACACGTTCAAGGAGCGCGTCGCCGAGGTGGCCCGTGCCGCCGGCTGGACCGAGCCGATGTGGCTGCGCACCACCGTCGAGGACCCCGGCACCGGCCAGGCCCAGGCCGCGATCGAGGCCGGCGTCGACCTCATCGTCGTGGCCGGTGGCGACGGCACCGTCCGCACCGTCTGCGAGCAGGCGGCCGGCAGCGGGATCCCGGTCGGCATCGTCCCGCACGGCACGGGCAACCTCCTGGCCCGCAACCTGGACGTCCCGCTCAACATCCGCGACGCGATGGAGGTCGCGTTCACCGGGCAGGACCGGGCCATCGACCTGGGCCACTTCGCGTCCGACGCCCCGGACGCCGAGCGCACGAGCTTCCTGGTCATGGCCGGGCTCGGCATGGACGCGGCGATCATGACCGGCGTCGACGAGGAGCTCAAGGCCAAGGTCGGCTGGGCGGCGTACTTCGTCTCGGGCGTGAAGGCGGCCCGCTACCCCGCGCAGCGGGTCAAGATCACCGTCGACGACGACGAGCCGGTCAAGCTCAAGGCGCGCACGGTCGTCATCGGCAACGTCGGCTTCCTGCAGGCCGGCATCCCGCTGCTGCCCGCCGCCCAGATCGACGACGGCCTGCTGGACGCGGTCGTCCTGGCCCCGAAGCGCTTCATCGGCTGGCTGGCCATCGGCGCCCGGCTGTTCGCGCGCGGCAAGCGCACCAACGACCGGCTCGAGCGCTTCACCGGCACCCGCATCCTCATCGAGGCCAAGGAGCCGATGCCGATGCAGCTGGACGGCGACCCGGTCGGCGAGGGCACTCGGATCGAGGCCACCGTGAGCGCCGGCGTGCTGCTCGTGCGCGTGCCCGACGACGCCGCGCTTCGCGACTGACCAGTAAGGGAATACCGTGCCTCGGGTGAGCGAACCGACCGTCAGCTTCCCCTCCGACAGCACCACGTCCACCGCGCGCACCGTCCTGGCCGACGCCCTGCGCAAGGCCGACCCGGTCGGCGCGCGGGCCGTCGAGCACGAGACCGCCTGGCGCCGCCAGTACCTGGCCCACTTCCGCCGCGCCGTCGAGGCGGGCAT
>NZ_JBNFNZ010000616.1:0-1139 GCF_057364525.1 Aeromicrobium sp. PFPM2_SD2 | reverse complement strand
GCTGGGCGCCGGCCTGCTCGGCCAGCGCCTGGTGCAGGCCCAGGCGGCTGTCGCGCTCGCGCACCGAGCGCACGCGCAGCACCGCGTGCAGGCCGGCGTCGTGCGTCACCTTCGTCATGGACGAACCTCCGTGAAGAGCGCACGGTACGGACGTCCGTCCACGACCATGCTGATCGTTCGCTCGCTGCGCTCGCTCATGCCGCCACCACCTGACGCAGGCGCTGCCAGGCCTCGGCGGTGGGCGTCTGGTCGTCCATGTCCTGCTGCAGGAAGCCGTCGATCGCGCCCATCGCGGCGAGCGCGGCGTCGGCGTCGGGGTCCGAGCCGGCCGCGTAGGCGCCGATCTCCACGAGCTCGCGCACGTCGCGGTGCGCGGCGAGCAGCTTGCGCAGCCGGCGCGCGGCCTGCTGCTGCTCGGGGTCGGTGATCCGCGACGTGGTGCGCGAGATCGACTCCAGCACGTCCACCGAGGGGAAGTGCCCGGCCGTCGCGAGCCGACGCGAGAGGACGACGTGGCCGTCCAGGATCGACCGGGCGGTGTCGCCGATCGGGTCCTGCAGGTCGTCGCCCTCGATGAGGACGGTGTAGAGCCCGGTGATGCTGCCGTGCGGCGAGGTGCCGGCGCGCTCGAGCAGGCGGGGCATGAGGCCGAAGACGCTCGGCGGGTAGCCGCGCGTGGCCGGGGGCTCGCCGGCCGACAGGCCGATCTCGCGCTGGGCCATGGACACGCGGGTCAGCGAGTCCATCATGAGGACGACGTCCTTGCCCTGGTCGCGGAACCACTCGGCGATGCGGGTGGCCACGAACGCCGAGCGCATGCGCTCGACGGCGGGCGCGTCGGACGTCGCGACGACGACGACCGAGCGGGCCAGGCCCTCGGGACCGAGGTCGTGGTGGATGAACTCCGAGACCTCGCGGCCGCGCTCGCCGACCAGGGCGATGACGTTGACGTCGGCGTCCGTGCCGCGGGCGATCATCGACAGCAGGCTGGACTTGCCGACGCCCGAGCCGGCCATGATGCCCAGGCGCTGGCCGCGACCGCAGGGCACGAGGGTGTCGAGGGGCGCGCACGCCGGAGGCCGAGCTGGCGGTCGATGCGGGGGCGGTCGAGGGCGTTCGGGGCGGCGTTGTCGACGCCG
>NZ_JBNFNZ010000615.1:0-1140 GCF_057364525.1 Aeromicrobium sp. PFPM2_SD2 | reverse complement strand
GCGCGGCGTCGCGATCTCGAGCCGCGCACGTCCGCGCGCCGCCGAAGTAGGCGGGCGACGACGTCGCGGTCGACGCGCTCGCCCTGCCCGACCGAGCTCACCAGCTGGTCGGCGGCACCGGCCAGGGCGCGCAGGTCCTGACCGACCGCGGTGACCAGCAGCGCCGCGGCCTCCTCGTCGATCGCCGAGCCGAGGTCGGTGACCTCGCGGCGGACCCAGGTGACGTGGTCGCGCTCGTACTTGGGCGCCTCGACCTTCACCTCGTGGACGACACCGCTCTTGCGCAGCTTGTCGAGCAGGCCCTTGCCCTTGTTGCCGCCGCCGTGCACGAGCACCACCGCGACGTCCGACGACGGCTCGGCGGCGTAGGCGAGCAGCTCGGCCTGCGGGGCGTCGCCGAGGTCCTCCAGGCCGGTGATGACCAGGCCGCTGGCGGCGCTGAACAACGAAGGACTGGTCAGGGCGGCGAGCTCGCCGGCCACGAGGCGTCCGGCCTCGGCCTCGGCGACCTCGCAGGACGGGTCGGCCTCGCGCACCTGCGCGACCGCCTTGCGCCGCACCCGGTCGGCGAGGAACTCCGAGCCGCCGGTGACGAGCAGGATCGAGCCGAAGGGGGACGCCATGGGCGCCAGCCTAGTCACCGGGACGACGCGCCGTCCGGTCGACGCGGGTCACGACCGGACAGCCGGCCGTCGCGGACGACGCGGCCAGGTCGCCGTCGCGTCGGTGCGGAACGTCCGGGTGCCCACGTCGGCCGCAGCAGGTCGAGCGCGCCGCCGGCCGCCTGCTGTGGGTCGAGGGGGCGTCCGCGCTGCGGTCACGGGCCGAGGGCATGAACTTCGTCGAGGGCGCCGACTGGAGCGAGGCCAGCGCCGGCACCAACGCGCCGGGCACCGCTCTCGCGCTCGACCGCCCGGTGCAGATCTTCGGTCCCGAGCACCTGGCCCGTCCGGTCACGCCGTGGAGCTGCTCGGCCGCTCCCATCCACGACCCCGACACCGGGGCGCTGCTCGGCGTCCTCGACCTGACCGGCGGCGACGAGGTGGCCGGGGCGCAGAGCCTGTCTCTGGTCCGCGCGACCGTCGCGGCGGTCGAGGCCGAGCTGCGCATTCGAGCGGCTTCCTCCCTTCCGGCGGCCCC
>NZ_JBNFNZ010000614.1:0-1141 GCF_057364525.1 Aeromicrobium sp. PFPM2_SD2 | reverse complement strand
ACCGGCCGAGGCCGCCGTCCCGGTCGAGCGCGTCCTGGCCTCGACGCTCGCCACGACCCTCGACCGCTGGCGTGCGGACGCCCGCCAGGCCGAGGTCGACCTCGACCTCGACACCATGGGCCGCATCCTGCGCCAGGTGTCCGAGGCGTCGTCGCGCGACGAGGCGCTGCGCCTCGCGCTCGACGGCATCCGTGCCGGGTTCGGCTGGGCGTACGGCTCGTTCTGGGCGGTCGACCCCGAGGCCGGGGTGCTGCGCTTCGCCGTCGAGTCCGGCGACGCCGGGCCGGCCTTCCGCGAGGTCACCCTCCGCTCGACCTTCGCCCCGGGCGTCGGCCTGTCGGGACGCACCTGGGCCCGTCGCGACATGGTCTTCGTCAGCGACCTGGGCGAGATGGTGGACTGCGTGCGGGCTCCCGTCGCCCAGCGGGCCGGCGTGAAGTCCGGCGTCTGCCTGCCGATCGTCGTCGAGGGCGAGGTCGTGGGCACCATGGACTTCTTCGCCACCGAGACCCTCACGCTGCAGCGCAGCCGCGAGGAGGCGCTGCGCAACACCGCGTTCTTGGTGAGCCAGGCGCTCGAGCGGCTCGCCGTGGGCCAGCGGCTCCAGCGCGCCGGCGAGACGATCCAGGGATCGATCCGCACGGTCGAGGAGAATGTGGCCGTCGCCTCGTCCGTCGCCGAGGAGGGGCGCCGGGTCACTCACGAGGCGTCCGCGCTCGTCACCGAGCTCGGCCGCTCCAGCGCCGAGATCGGCGACGTCGTCGGGACCATCCGCAAGATCGCCGCGCAGACCAACCTGCTCGCGCTCAACGCGACGATCGAGGCCGCTCGCGCCGGCGAGGCCGGCAAGGGCTTCGCGGTCGTCGCCAGCGAGGTCAAGGAGCTCGCGGTCGCCACCGCCGACGCCACCACGCAGGTCGACCAGCAGGTCACCTCGATCCAGCAGCAGGTCTCGGACGTCGTGAGCGCCCTCGAGGGCCTGCGGACGTCCGTGGAGCGGGTCAACGAGACCCAGGTGACGATCGGCTCGGTGCTGGCCGAGCAGTCGCAGGCGACGCGCGCGATCCTGGCCTGACGTCAGGCGCGCGTGCGTGCCGGCCGCGCCTGCTCCAGCCACTGCCCGAACGTCTGCCGGCCGCGG
>NZ_JBNFNZ010000613.1:0-1150 GCF_057364525.1 Aeromicrobium sp. PFPM2_SD2 | reverse complement strand
GGGCCGTGCGGGCGGCGGCGTCCGCCGAGCGTCTGGCCGGCGTCGCCACGCAGGGACGCCGGCTGCGGGTCGCGGCCATCGTCGACGAGTTCACCCGGCGCTGCCTGCGCCTGGAGTGCGACCTCGTCGACCTGCACCCCGACACGTGGCAGGAGGAGCTGGAGGCGGCCGACGTCGACCTGCTCTTCGTCGAGTCGGCGTGGCGCGGGCACGAGGGCACCTGGCACAACGCCGTCCACCGGCGGCCGGCCGAGCTGCTCGCGCTGCTCGAGCACTGCCGCGAGCGGGGCGTGCCGACCGCCTTCTGGAACAAGGAGGACCCGGTCCACTTCCACACGTTCCTGGACGCCGCGGCCGAGTTCGACCACGTCTTCACCACCGACGCCGACCGCGTGCCGCACTACCGCGACGCCCTCGGCCACGACCGCGTGCACCTGCTGCCGTTCGCGGCTCAGCCGCGGCTGCACAACCCGGTCGAGGGCGAGCTGCCGCGCAAGGACGCCATGGTGTTCGCCGGCGGCTACTACACGCGCTACACCGAGCGGATGCGCGACCTGGACGCCCTGCTCGAGGGCGCGTCGTCGGTCGTCCCCGTCGAGATCTTCGACCGCATGCTCGGCACCACGCACGACGCCTACCGCTTCCCCGAGCGCTACGAGCAGTACGTCGTCGGCAGTCTGGACCCCTCGCGCATCGACTACGCCTACAAGGGCTACCGCTTCGCGCTGAACCTCAACTCGGTCAAGCAGTCGCAGAGCATGTTCGCCCGCCGCGCGTACGAGCTGCTGGCCAGCGGCACCGTGACGCTGTCGAACTACGCGCGCGGGCTGCGCGTCATGCTCGGCGACCTCGTGCCGATGACCGACGGCTCGGCGCGCGCCGCCGAGATCGTGGCCGGGCTGTGCGACGACGCGGTGCGCTACGACCGCCTGCGGCTCATGGGCCTGCGCAAGGTCCACGCCGAGCACACCTACCGCGAGCGGCTGCGCTACGTCGTCGCGGCCGTCACCGGCGCCCCGTACGAGCTCGAGCTGCCCGCGGTGCTGGTCGTGGCCCGCGTCGCGTCCACCGAGCAGCTCGACCAGGTCGACGTGACGGTGCGGGCCCAGTCCGGCGTCCGTGCCCGGCTCGTGTCGTCACCGACGACGCG
>NZ_JBNFNZ010000612.1:0-1152 GCF_057364525.1 Aeromicrobium sp. PFPM2_SD2 | reverse complement strand
CGCGTCGCACCGCGGTCTCGAAGGTGCTGCGCGTGCCGCTGCCCGGCTCCCGCCATGACCCAGGACCGGGCCGCGCAGCGCCTCCGCGCCCAGCGCGTCCGGCGACGGGCCCAGGGATCGTCCGGGGCGACGACCACCACGAGCCGGTCGTGGCCGATGGTGCGGGTCTGCAGGTCCGTGGGCCGCACCGCGGTCTCGATGAAGCCGACGTCGACGGCGCCCGAGCGGACGAGCTCGCCGACGCGGGCGCTGTTGACCACCTGCAGGCGGGGCTGGACGTCGGGCCGGCGGGAGCGCAGCTCGGCGATCCAGCGCGGCAGCAGGAACTCGGCGACCGTGAGGCTGGCGGCGATCGCCACTCCCCGCCGCGCTCGGCGCTCATCGCCGCCAGCCCCTCGCGCATCGTGTCGAGGTGGTGCAGCACGGGCCGCGCCCACGCCACCACCGCATGGCCGTCGGTGGTCAGCGTCGAGCCGCGGGCCGAGCGGTGGACGACGGCGAGCCGCCACCGTGTCTCGAAGGCGCGCACGCGGGCACTGGCGGCGGGCTGGGTGAGGCCGAGCGCGGACGCGGCGGCGTTGATGCTGCCTCGCTCGTCGAGCGCGACGAGCAGCCGCAGCGTGGTCACGTCCAGGTCGGGATGAGTCATCACCTTAGGTGATACCCCGTCGCGGTCCACGTGTCTACCGACGCCGACCCGTCCGCGGGACGGTGGTCGGGTGCTGCGTCCCGCCCCCCGTCCCCGACGCTCGATCACCGCGGTGCTCCTCGTGCTGGCCGGCACCGCGTCCCTGGGGCTCAGCACCGTCGTGCCGTGGTCGAGCCCGCTGCTGCTGGCGCTCGTGCTGGGCGGCGTCGTCGCGGCCACTCCCTGGGGTGCGCGCGGTGCCCTGGCCCGGCACGCGCCCGTCACCCGGGTCCTGCTGCGCTCCGGCATCGTGCTGCTCGGCCTGCGCCTCCCGCTCGACCGGCTGGCGGACGTCGGGGCGGGCGGCATCGCGGTGGTCGTGCTGACCCTGAGCACCACCTTCGCCGTCACGACCGTGGCGGGACGCGCGCTGGGGGTGGACCGCGGGCTCACCGCGCTCGTCGCCACCGGCTTCTCGGTCTGCGGAGCGGCGGCCGTGGCAGCGGTCGACGACGCGGTCCGGG
>NZ_JBNFNZ010000611.1:0-1159 GCF_057364525.1 Aeromicrobium sp. PFPM2_SD2 | reverse complement strand
GTGCGCGGCGAGCCGGACGAGCGTCCGCACACCCGAGCCGGTGCCGCCCGCCGGCGTGTAGTCGAACGCGCCGCCTCGTTGAACGCCGGCGGCGATGTCCAGGTGGGCCCAGGGCGTCTCGCCGACGAACTCGCGCAGGAACGCGGCGGCGAACAGCGTGCCGCCGGCCGGCTTCGGGTTGTGCTGGCGCAGGTCGGCGATCGCCGAGGTGTGGACGCGCTGGGCGACCTCCTCGGGGATCGGCAGCGGCCACATCGGCTCGCCGGCGCGCTGCGCGGCGTCCAGCACCTGCTCGCTCAGGGCGTCGTCGTTGGAGAGGACGCCGGCGGTGCGCTCGCCGAGCGCGACGATGGCCGCCCCGGTCAGCGTCGCGACGTCCACGACGAGGTCCGGCTGCAGCTCGGTGGCCAGGGCCAGGCCGTCGGCCAGGACGAGCCGGCCCTCGGCGTCGGTGTTGTGCACCTCGACGGTCTTGCCGCTGCGCATCGTGAGCACGTCGCCCGGGCGCGTGGCCGAGCCGCCCGGCATGTTCTCGGCCAGGCAGGCGAACGCGGTGACCTTGAGCGGCAGGCCGAGACGGGCGATGGCGACCGTGGCGGCGACGATGGCGGCGGCACCGGCCATGTCGCACTTCATCGTCTGCATCGACGCGCCGGGCTTGATCGAGAGTCCGCCCGAGTCGAACGTGATGCCCTTGCCGACCAGGGTGAGGTGCTTGACGGCCCCCTCGGGCGCGTGCTCGAGGCGCACCAGGCGCGGGGGAGCGTCCGAGCCCTGCCCGACGCCGAGGATGCCGCCGCAGCGCTCGTCGGCCAGCGCCTGCTCGTCCCACACGGTCACCGAGAGCCCGGGCACGTCCAGCGCGGCGATCTCGTCGGCGAACTGCGGCGGGCGCAGGTCGCCGGGCGGGCAGTTGACCCAGTCCGCGGGCCAGCGCGACGGCCTCGACGACGGTCTGCGCGGTGGCCAGGCCTGCTCGGCGGCGGCCGCGTCGAGCTCGGTCACGACGACGGCGCGCTCGAGCGACGGCGGCACCTCGTCGTCGCTCGGTGCGGCCTTGAAGCGGTCGTAGGAGTAGCCGGCCAGCAGGGCGCCCTCGGCGACGGCGGCGACGGCGTCGGCGTCGGACGCGTGCAGGTGCAGCACCACGCTGGTCGCG
>NZ_JBNFNZ010000610.1:0-1161 GCF_057364525.1 Aeromicrobium sp. PFPM2_SD2 | reverse complement strand
CACGTCGCCAGGCTGGCGGGGCGGCCGCCCGCAGCAGCGTCCGGGGCGCCCGCGCACGAGCGCGCGGGACGCGTCGGGCAGACCGGCCCACCCGTCGGCCCCGACACCGACGACGGTCACGTGCGCGCTCATGGTCGTGCACCCTAGCCGCGCACGTCCGGCACCCGGACCCCCTGTCCAGCACGGCCCCGTGCCGTCTAGGGTGTGCGTCGAAGGATCGAGGTGCCCCACGGCCGACGGCCACGGGGAGAATCTGGGAAGCCGGTGAGAGTCCGGCACAGGCCCGCTGCGGTGACTCAGGCACAGACCTGGGAAGTCCGAAGACCGGCCTCGGTCCGACCCACGACGCACCCGCGTCGCGGACCGTCGTGGCAGATCGAGCGGGAGCCTCACATGCCAGCGCAGTACCCCTTTTGTGCCGTCGTCGGCTCCGACGACATGAGCCTGGCCCTCACCCTGGTCGCGATCGACCCGCTCATCGGCGGCGTCCTGGTCCGCGGGGAGAAGGGCACCGCCAAGACCACCACCGTCCGCGGCCTCGCCGACGTCCTGCCGCCCGTGCGGACGTACGAGGGCGACCGGTTCTCGGCCGACCCCGACGACCCCGCCGCGGTCTCCCCCGACGGCCCGTTCGACGCCGGCACCCCGGTGGTCGAGCGTCCGGTGCGGCTCGTCGAGCTGCCGGTCGGCGCCAGCGACGACCGCGTCACCGGCGCGCTGCGGCTGGACTCCGCGCTGCGCGAGGGCAAGGTCGAGCTCGAGCCCGGCCTCCTCGCCCGTGCCCACCGCGGCCTGCTCTACGTCGACGAGGTCAACCTGCTGCACGACCACCTGGTCGACCTGCTGCTGGACGCCGCCGCCACCGGTCGGGTGAGCATCGAGCGCGACGGCCTCTCGGTCGAGCACGCCGCGCGGTTCGTGCTCATCGGCACCATGAACCCCGAGGAGGGCGAGCTGCGCCCGCAGCTGCTCGACCGGTTCGGCCTCACCGTCGAGGTCGCCGCGCCGCGCGACCCCGCCCTGCGCGTCGAGGTGGTGCGCCGGCGGCTCGCCTTCGACGCCGACCCCGAGGGCTTCGCCGCCCGGTGGGCCGCCGAGCAGGACGCCCTGCGCGACCGGCTGGCCGCCGCGCAGGACCTCGTTTCCCAGGTCGTGCTCGAC
>NZ_JBNFNZ010000609.1:0-1167 GCF_057364525.1 Aeromicrobium sp. PFPM2_SD2 | reverse complement strand
GGGCTGAGCTCAGCCGCGCCGGGCCAGCACCGCGACCAGCACGTCCGGGTCGTCGCTGATCGCACCGTTCGCGCCGGCGTCGACGACGCGGTCGAGCGTCGCGAGGTCGTCGACCGGCCAGGTCATGAGCACCGGGACACGGCGCCGTACCCGCGCGGCCACGTCGGGCGTGACCAGCGAGGCGTGGAGCGAGACGCCGTGCGGCGCGTCGTCGTCGAGCCGGTGCAGGAGGGCCGCCAGCTCACGCCGGTTCCGGGCCGACAGCACGCGGCGCAGCCCCTCGTGCCGGGCCGCGACGCGGTCGACGGCCGGCCAGGTGCGTCCGCAGACCAGGACGTCGTCCACCCGGGCCCGCTCGTGCAGCAGCCGGGCGACCTCGCCGCCGACGTCGTCGGTGCGTCCCTCGAGGTCGAGCATCGCGGTCGCGCCGCGGAGCCCGGCCTGGAGCAGCTCCTCCAGCCCGAGCCGGGGCGCGGACGCCGACGCCAGCTCCCAGCGGTCCCACAGGAACGGCAGCGGGTCGGCCGTGCGCAGGTGGCGCACCTCGAGCTGCCCGTGGTGGGCGTGGACGTCGCACTCGACGACGTCCACCCCGAGCCGGTTGGCGGCGTGCAGGCCGGCCAGCGAGTTGCCGGCCCGGTGCGCCACGGCGAGCACGTCCACCTGCTCATCGCGCCGGGTGGAGGCGTCAGGCGCGGCGCAGCAGGTAGGTGTCCATCACCCAGCCGCGCGCCTGCTTGGCCGCGGCCCGGCGCGACTCGATCTCGCCGGCGACCTCGTCCAGACGTCCGGCGACGAGCTGCTCGTCGGACGAGCCGAGGTTCGCGCCCCACCACACGTGCCACGCCGACGGGTCGGGCAGCCGCCGGCAGGTGAGCCCGCCGTCCAGCATCACGACGAGGTTGTCGCCGTGCTCGGCGTCTCGGAGCAGCCGGCGCCCGGTCGTGATGGTGATGGGGCCGCCGATCGTGTTGAGCACGAGCCGGTGGCGGGCCGCGAGCAGCTGGACGCTGCTCAGCCCGGGCACGACCTCGACCGCGACGTCCACGACGCCGCGGGCCTCGATGCGGTCGCCAGCCGGATCGCCGAGTCGTACAGCGCGGGGTCGCCCCACACGAGCACGCCGCGTCGCCCTCGTTCTCCAGCAGCGCCCGCTCCCAGGCCGCC
>NZ_JBNFNZ010000608.1:0-1184 GCF_057364525.1 Aeromicrobium sp. PFPM2_SD2 | reverse complement strand
CGGCACGTCGCGGCGGCGCTGCCCCGAGCAGGTGCGTGGTCTCGCGCTGCTGGCGCCGGTCGTCGACCCGGTGCCGTCGCGGCGCACGCTGCCCGCGTTCGAGGTGCGCGAGCGGGACGAGGAGCTGGTCGCCTCCCTCGACGAGGCCGACCGGCTCGAGTTCGAGGGTCTGACGACGCGGCAGGTGCGCGCGGTGTGGGAGCGGTTCCGCGAGACCGTCCTGCCCGGGGTGCGGGTCGCCGACGCCGACGCCGGCGCCCGGCTGTGGGAGAACTACGTGCTGGACGCGCCCGAGGCCTCGTTCGCGCAGCCGTGCCCGGCGCCGACGCTTCTCGTCACCGGCCGCCAGGACCACGTCGTCGGCTACGTCGACCAGCTCGGCCTGCTCGAGCACTACCCGCGCGCGACGTACCTGCTGCTCGACGACGCCGGCCACAACCCGCAGCTGGAGCAGCCCGCGCTGGTCGCCGCCGCGCTGCAGGACTGGTCGCGCCGGGTCCACGCGGGGGAGTAGCGCCGCTCGTCCGCGGGCACGCCCCGCCGGCTCGGCGTAGCGTGCCGGGCATGACGACGGACGTCGACGCCGCGGTGGCATGGCCGCGCCCCTGACCGCTGGTGCCGCGAACGACCGCGTGCCCGAAGCGGATGACGTTCGGGCCGTGCGGCGGCGTCCGCGACGACCACTCGTGCGAGCTCGACGCCCGTCCCTGCCCGTTCGCCGCGCCGGACGCCCACGTCGTCCGGTGGGAGGGTGACGCTCCGCCGACCGGTGCTCCGCGCAGCGCCCTGCTGGACGCGGCGACGCACGGCCCCGTGGTGCTGACCGACCTGACGATCCCGCCGTTCGACCCGCGCGGCCTCGCCCAGGTGACGGCGACGCTGGCCGGCTCGTGCGACGCGGTGCTGGTGGGCGAGCACCAGAACCGTCCGGACCTGCCCCCGACGCTCATGGCGGCACTCGTCGCCGACGCGGGCGGCGTCCCGTGGGTCACCCTGGCCTGCCGCGACCGCAACCGGGTGGTGCTGGAGCAGGAGCTCGCCGGGCTGGCCGTCGCCGGCGTCGACGGGGTGCTGTGCGTGACCGGTGACATCCGGGCCCCGGGCGTGCGGCAGGACGTCACGCAGGTCTTCGACCTCGACGGGACGCAGCTGGCCGCGCTGGCCCGGCGGCGGCCACGCGGTCG
>NZ_JBNFNZ010000607.1:0-1189 GCF_057364525.1 Aeromicrobium sp. PFPM2_SD2 | reverse complement strand
GCTGCACGTCCCGGGCGCAGCGCCGGGTCGGCGTGCCACCAGCCGACGTCGCGCAGGCCGCGACGCCACGGCGCGTCGGGGGCCCACCGTCTCCTCGGCCAGCGTGACGACGCACCCAGTCCCCCAGCGCCGGCACCACGAGCCGGGCGAACCGGGACATCGCGTCCTCGGGGTCCAGCGTGTCGACGAGCGCGTCGGTCACCTCGCGGAGCAGCTCGGCGCGCTGGGCGGCGCGGGCCATCGTCTGCTGGGCCTCGCGACGCTGCGTCGCGTCCAGGAAGTACACCGCGAGCCCGTCCTCGACCGGCCAGGCCCGCACCTCGTACCAGCCGTCCAGCGGCGGCGGGTAGTACGCCTCGAACGTCACCGGCGTCTGCTTCGCGACGGCGTCGCGGTACGAGCGCTCGAAGACGGTGCCCACGGTCGCCGGGAACAGGTCCCAGACGACCTCGCCGACGATCGGACGGCCGATGGCGCCCAGCATCTGCTCGGCCCGGGCGTTCACGTAGGTGAAGCGCCACTGCGCGTCCAGGTGGTAGTACGCCGCGGGCATGGCCTCCAGCACGCGGGTGACCGAGGCCTCCTCCTCGCGGGCGGAGGTCACGTCGCTGGCGACGCCCAGCGCCCGCACGGCCGTGCCCTCGGGACCCGGCAGGGCGCGCCCGCGGGCGGCCACCCAGCGGATGGTGCCGTCGGGATGCACGACCCGGTACTCGGCCTCGTAGGTGCCGCACGTGGTGATGGCCGCGGCCAGCGCGCGCCCCACCCGGGCTCGGTCGTCGGGGTGGACGCACGCGTTGAAGGCCTCGATCGTGCCGCCGAACTCCTCGGCGGTCAGCCCGAACAGGCGCAGCAGGCGCTCGTCCCAGCGCAGCTCGCCGCTGACCAGGTCCCAGTCGAACGCGCCCACGCCGCCGGCGTCGATGGCCATCTGCCAGACCAGCCGCTCGTCGTCGTGCTCGGACTCCAGCGCCGCCAGCTCCAGCTGCGCGACGACCGGGGCCGCCAGCACCTCGAGCAGCCGGACCTCGTCGTCGCTCCACGAGCGCGGCTCCGGACCGTAGACGCACAGGGCGCCGACGACGTGGCCGTGGGCCACCAGGGGCACGCCGAGATAGGCGCCGACCCCTCCGCCGGCCACCGGGGGCAGGCCCGCGACCCGCGGTCGTGGGCGGCGTCGTCCACGCGG
>NZ_JBNFNZ010000606.1:0-1191 GCF_057364525.1 Aeromicrobium sp. PFPM2_SD2 | reverse complement strand
GCGGCGCGTCCTGGCCGTCCTTGGCTCGTGCACCTGCGGCCACCGCGGACGCGCGCACGCCGGTGCTGGTCGCCGACGACCTCGGGCTGCGGCTGCGCCAGCGGCGGGCCTGGGTCGGGCTGCCGTGGCAGGAGGTCGGCGACCTGCGCGTGGAGGGCCGGCACGGCGTCCTGGGCGACCCGCACGTCAAGGTCGTCACCCGCCAGGGCGAGCGCGTGTTCACCATCCCGCTGGGCCTGGCCATGTCGTCCTCGCCCGCCGCGGCGCGGGACCGCTTGGGCCGTCTGCGTCGCGCTGCCGCATACTGAGTGGCGTGTCGTCCGCAGAAGAGCGCGCTCCGGAGAAGCCGAGCAACCTCAACATCGCCAACGTCCTGACCGTCGTGCGGATCCTGGGCGTCCCCGTGTTCGGGTGGCTGCTGCTGACCGACGGCGGTGAGTCCGTGGGCATGCGCGTGGCCGCCTGGGTCGCGTTCGTGCTGCTGATGATCACCGACAAGATCGACGGCGACCTGGCCCGCAGCCGCAACCTCGTCACCGACTTCGGCAAGCTCGCCGACCCGATCGCCGACAAGGCGCTGACCGGCATGGCCTTCGTCGGCCTGGCGATCGTGTTCGACAGCTGGCTGTTCTGGGTCGTCACCATCGTCGTGCTGGTGCGCGAGTGGGGCATCACGATGATGCGCCTGGCGGTCAAGAAGTACGGGGTCATGCCGGCCAGCCAGGGCGGCAAGCTCAAGACGATGCTGCAGGCCATCGCGCTGGGCGGCTACGTCCTGCCGTTCGAGCTGTGGGACACCGTCTTCTCCGACGTCCTGCGCTGGACGACGCACGTGGTCATGGCCGCGGCCGTCGCCCAGACGCTGTGGACGGGTGTCCTGTACGTCCGCGACGCGATCGCCCTGCGTCGCGAGGCCCGGTCGCGCACCGCCTCCTGACATGACCTCCGACGTCGCCGCCCGGGTCGTCGCGCTGCTGCGCGAGCACGGGAGCACGGTGGCCACCGCGGAGTCGCTGACCGGCGGACGCGTCTGCGCCGCGCTCGTCGACGTGCCCGGCGCGTCCCAGGTGGTGCGCGGAGGCGTCGTCGCGTACGCGCCGACCTCAAGAGCGCGCTGCTGGGCGTCCCCGAGGCGCTCGTGGCCGAGCGCGGCACCGTCGACGCCGACGTGGCCGCCGCGATGGCGGCGGG
>NZ_JBNFNZ010000605.1:0-1194 GCF_057364525.1 Aeromicrobium sp. PFPM2_SD2 | reverse complement strand
CCGGCTCGGCCGGCTGCCGCTGCTCGGCACGCTCGACGTCGACCCGGCGATGCCGGTGCGGCCCGGGCTGGCGACAGCGCCTACCGGCTGGCGTCCGTGTGGGGACGCTTCTCGGTCGGGCCGCAGCTGCGCGACGCGCTGGCGTCGGTGCACGGCCCGGTGCTGCTGGTCGACGACCTGGTCGACAGCCGCTGGACGCTGACGGTCGCCGCGCGCGAGCTGCGCCGGGCCGGTGCGAGCGCCGTCCTGTCCTTCGCCCTCGCCTCCGTCGCCTGACCCACGTTCCTGCTGGCGTCACTCCCAGCGGGAGGGCGAGGGGCACGGACGGGGAGGGGCGCGCTCACTAGAGTGACGCCATGCCCACCCTGCGTGACGTCGTCGCCGTGCTGGACGAGCTGTACGACCCGGCCTGGGCCGACGACTGGGACGCCGTCGGCACCGTCGCCGGTGACCCCGACGCCGAGGTGCGGCGCGTGCTGCTGGCCGTCGACCCGGTGCAGGCCGTGGCCGACGAGGCGGTCGCCGGCGGGTACGACCTGCTCGTCACCCACCACCCGCTCTACCTCAAGGGCGTCACCAGCGTGGCCGCCACGACGCCCAAGGGCCGCGTCGTGCACACGCTCGTCCGCGGCGGCGTCGCGCTGCACACGTGCCACACCAACGCGGACGCGCCGCGGTTCGGCGTCTCGGAGTCCATGGCCCTGGCGCTGGGGCTGACCGACGTCCGGGCGCTCGACCCGGACCCGGCCGCTCCGGTCGACTCCTGGACCGTGTTCGTGCCGCCGGAGGACGCCGAGCGCGTCCTGGCCGCGATGCACGGAGCCGGGGCCGGCGCGCTGGGCGACTACGACAGTGCCGCCTTCGTCAGCGACGGCACCGGGCAGTTCCGTCCGCTGGAGGGGGCCGACCCGCACACCGGCCAGGTCGGGCGCCTGGAGAAGGTCGCCGAGAAGCGGCTCGACCTCGTCGCCCCGGCCGCGCTGCGCGAGCGCGTCCGGACGGCGCTGCTCACCGCCCACCCCTACGAGGAGGTGGCCTACGACGTGGTCGAGACGGCCGCCCGCCCCGAGGC
The DNA here is from genome assembly GCF_057364525.1 of Aeromicrobium sp. PFPM2_SD2. NCBI lineage: Bacteria > Bacillati > Actinomycetota > Actinomycetes > Propionibacteriales > Nocardioidaceae > Aeromicrobium > Aeromicrobium sp. PFPM2_SD2. Next base: position 122 of record NZ_JBNFNZ010000605.1, on the reverse strand, counting down.
CCAGCGGGGGAGCGGCCGCATCGGGCGGCTCAGCGCGCCGATGACCCTGCGGGAGTTCGCCGACCACGTCGGCCGCAGCCTGCCCGCGCACCGCAGCGCGCACCGGGTGGCCGGCGCCCGAC
>NZ_JBNFNZ010000604.1:0-1201 GCF_057364525.1 Aeromicrobium sp. PFPM2_SD2 | reverse complement strand
CGCCCCGGCGGCACGACGGGGCGGCACGGCGGGCGGCGGTGGAGGCACCGGTGGCCTGCTCAACGGCAGCGAGTCCACCGACGCGGTCACCGAGCTGCTGCAGCAGGACGCCCAGGCCTACACCTGGGTCGCCGCGGCCGTCGGGTCCAACTCCGCGTCCGGCTACCAGCTCGCGACGCAGGAGCCGGTCATGGCCATCGGCGGCTTCAACGGCACCGACCCCAGCCCGACGCTGGAGCAGTTCCAGCAGCTGGTGGCCGACGGCGAGGTGCACTGGTTCATCGGCGGTGGAGGCGGCGGCATGCGCGCCGGCGGCAGCGGGTCCAGCGCCCAGATCGCCGCCTGGGTCGCCGAGACCTTCAAGGCCACGACGGTCGACGGCGTCACGCTCTACGACCTCTCCGGAGGCGTCCAGTGACCGCCGAGCAGACGGTCCCGGCCCCGGCGGGCACGGACACGGTGACCGTCGCGCCCCCGGTGCTCGACGTCGTCATCCCCGTGTACAACGAGCAGGACGCCGTCGTGCCCGCGGTCGAGACCGTGCGCCGGTACCTGGCCACGCTGCCGTTCAGCGCCCGCGTGACGGTCGCCGACAACGCCAGCACCGACGCCACGCCCGAGCTCGCCCGCGACCTGGCCGAGCGGCACGCCGACGTCCACCTGCTCCGCCTGGAGCAGAAGGGGCGCGGCCGGGCGCTCAAGCAGGCCTGGTCCGGCTCGGACGCCGCGGTCCTCGTCTACATGGACGTGGACCTGTCCACCGACCTCAACGCGCTGCTGCCGCTCGTCGCGCCGCTGCTGTCCGGCCACTCCGACGTCGCGATCGGCTCGCGGCTGAGCCGGACGTCCCGCACCGTCCGCGGCCCGCGGCGCGAGGTGATCTCGCGCTGCTACAACGTGCTGCTGCGCCGGACCCTGCGCGCGGGGTTCAGCGACGCCCAGTGCGGCTTCAAGGCGATCCGGCGCGACGTGGCGTCGGTGCTGCTGCCGCTGGTCGAGGACGACGAGTGGTTCTTCGACACCGAGCTGCTCGTCCTGGCCGAGCGGGCCGGGCTGCGCATCCACGAGGTGCCGGTCGACTGGGTCGACGACCCCGACAGCTCGGTCGACGTGGTGCGCACGGCCCTGCAGGACCTGCGTGGCATGGCCCGGGCTGGGCGGCGCGCTCGTGCGCGGACGCCTGCCGCTGGCGAGGTGCAGG
>NZ_JBNFNZ010000603.1:0-1208 GCF_057364525.1 Aeromicrobium sp. PFPM2_SD2 | reverse complement strand
GTCCGCGAGCTCGACGGGCAGCACGCAGCGCCGCGCCCTCGACGACGCCTGACCCGCACCCACGACGAGGGGCGACGACCGGGTGGTCGTCGGCCCCTCGCGTCGGGCGGGCTCGCTCAGCTGGACAGGTCGCCGCCGTCGGAGTCCAGGGTCACGGTCGTCGTCTGCGTCTTGCCGTCGCGGACGTACGTCACCTCGACCTTGTCGCCGGGCTGGAAGCCGCGGATGGCCGCCACCAGCGCGTCGGAGCTGGCCACCGGGTTCTTGCCGACCGCGGTGATGATGTCGCCGACCTCGAGCCCGGCGTCGTCGCCCGCGCTGCCCTTCGTGACCTCGCGGATCTCGGCGCCGACGGTCGTGATGCCGTCGGACTCGACCGCCGCCGTCACGGTGACGCCGATGCGGGCGTGCTCGACCTTCTTGCCCTCGACGAGCTGCGACGCGACGTTCTTGGCCAGGTCGATCGGGATGGCGAAGCCCAGGCCGATCGAGCCGGACTCGCCGCCCGAGCTGGTGCGGATCGCCGAGTTGATGCCGATGACGCGGCCGTCGAGGTCGACGAGCGGGCCGCCGGAGTTGCCCGGGTTGATCGCCGCGTCCGTCTGCACCGCGGGGAACACCGTGCTGTTGGAGCCGCTGGCGTCCGCGGACGTGACCGGCCGGTTGAGCGCCGACACGATGCCGCTGGTGACCGTGGACTCCAGGCCGTACGGCGAGCCGATGGCGACGACCTCCTGGCCGACGCGCAGCGCCTCGGAGCTGCCCAGCGTCGCCGGCGTCAGGCCGCTCTTGCCCTCGGCCTTGATGACGGCGAGGTCGGTCTTGGGGTCGCGGCCCATGATCTCGGCCTTGGCCAGCGAGCCGTCGTCGAAGGAGACGGTGATGGTGCCGCCGTCCGCCGCCGACTCGATGACGTGGTTGTTGGTCAGGATCTCGCCGTCGCTGCTAAGGATGACGCCGGTGCCCGTGCCGGACGCGTTGCCGCCGCCGACGTTGATCTGGACGACCGACGGCATGACCGCCGCGGCGACCTTCTCGACCGTGCCCGCGGGCAGGTCGGAGGACTCGGCCTTCTGGTCCAGCGAGCTGATCGTCGGGCTGGTCGAGCCCTCGTCGCCGTTCGCGTACAGGGCGGCGCCGCCGAAGCCGGCGGCCGCGCCGACGATGGCCGCACCGACCAGGCCGGCCACCAGCAGGCGTCCGCGGCG
>NZ_JBNFNZ010000602.1:0-1210 GCF_057364525.1 Aeromicrobium sp. PFPM2_SD2 | reverse complement strand
CGCTCGCTGGGCCTGCGGCGCCTGCGCCGTCGGCGCGACGCTGCTGGTCGGCGGCGCCCTCGTCCTGCGCTCGGTGTCGGACCAGGCCTGGCTGTTCCTGCTCGCCGCCGCCCTCGTCCCGTGCGGCGCCGCGGTGGGCAACGTCATCCTCCCCGCCGTCGCGAAGGCGTACTTCCCGCACCGGGTGGCGACGGTCGGCTCGGCCGGCACCGCGATGATCGTGGTCGGCGTGCGCTCGGCGCCGCGCTCACCGTGCCGCTGGAGCACGCGACCGGCTCGTGGCGGGTCGCGATCGGTCGTGGGCCGTGCTGGGCCTGCTGGCCGCGGTGGTGTGGGCGCTCGTCCCGCCGCCGCACGACCGGGTCACCGTGCCCGACGCGACCGCCGGGACCGGCTGGGGCGACGTCGCCCGCTCCCCCGTGGCGTGGATCCTGGCGGCGTTCTTCGCCGTCCAGTCGGCCGGCGCCTACGTGCTCATGGGCTGGCTCGCCGTGCTCTTCCAGGACGCCGGCATCAGCGCCGCCGCCGCCGGCGGGTACGTCGCCGTGTGGAGCGCCATGGGCGTCCCGGTGGGCATGGCCCTGCCCTTCGTCCTGGGCCGCTGGGGCGTCACCGCCCACGTGCCGTGGGTGCTCGCGGTGCTGTCGGTCGCCGGCTGGCTCGGCCTGGCCCTGGCGCCGGACACCCTGCCCTGGCTGTCGTGCCTGGTGCTCGGGGCGGGCGGCGCCGCGTTCGGCTGGTCGCTGGTGATGGTGGCCGAGCGGGCCGTCAGCGTCGAGGACACCGCGCTGCTCTCGGGCTTCGTCCAGTCGCTGGGCTACCTGCTCGCCGCGACCGGCCCGCTGCTGTTCCGCGTGGATCACGACCTGAGCGGCGGGTGGACCGCCCCGGCGCTGGGCATGGCGGTGCTGGCCGCGCTGCTCGGCCCGCTGGGCGCCGCCGCCGTGCGCGCGCGACCGTTCAGCCGCGGCTGAGGACGCGCCGGGCGGCCTCCGTGCGCGAGGCGACGCCGAGCTTGCGCAGCACGGCCGACACGTGGACGCTCACGGTCTTGGTGCTGATGAACAGCTTCTCGGCGATCTGCCCGTTGGTCAGCCCCTCGGCCACCAGCTCGAGCACCTCGCGCTCGCGCTCGGTCAGGCCGTCGTCGTCGACCTGGCGCCGGCCGACCAGGCACAGGGGCGCCGAGCCGGCGGGCCAGCGCGTCGCC
>NZ_JBNFNZ010000601.1:0-1212 GCF_057364525.1 Aeromicrobium sp. PFPM2_SD2 | reverse complement strand
CGGACGGGGCGCGTCCCGGCGGCTGCTGGCCGCGCTCGAGGAGCGGGCGCGCGACCGCGGCTGGTCGCGCCTCGTGCTGGAGACCGGGACGCTCCAGCACGAGGCGATCGGCCTGTACGAGTCGGCCGGGTACGCGCCGGTCGAGCCGTTCGGCCCGTACGTCGGCGCGACGCAGTCGCTCTGCTACGCCAAGGAGCTGTAGCTCAGGCCTCGAAGCTGCTGTCGAGGTTCATCGAGCGCTCGGTGCCGGCGACGTCGAGCTCCCCGCGCACGACCACGACCGGGCACTGCGAGTGCCGGACGCACTGCTCGCTGACCGAGCCCAGCACGAGGCCCTTGAACCCGCCGAGGCCGCGGGGGCCGACGACGAGCAGGTTCGCCGAGGAGGACGCCTCGAGCAGCGCGTTGGCGGCCGAGCCGTGCGGGGCGTCGAGCTCGACCGGCACGTCGTCGTACCGGGCCCGCACGGCCGCGGTGTCGGGCCTCGAGCGCCGCGCGGACGGCGTCGCCGAAGTCCGAGAGCGGCGGCACGTAGCCGCGCTCCCAGGTGGAGGGGCGCGGCGCGGTGGCCATCGTCCAGGACCGCACGACCTTGACGCTGGCGCCGGAGCGGCGGGCGAGGTCGAGGGCCCAGGCGAGGGCGTCGTCGGCGAACGACGAACCGTCGTGACCGACCAGGATCAGGTGGCTGTCAGCGCTCATGGCCCGACTCTATCCGCGCCGCCGCGCTCGCGCGGAGCGCGCCGGACGACGGGTGCGGGCCACAACCAGGCGTCACCCGAGCAGCGGGAACCGGTCGGCCCGGGGACCCAGCTCGGCGCGGTCGTGCGCGTCCAGCTCGCGGCGGCCGGTGCCCTTGAGGACGGCCTCGAAGTCGTCCCAGCCCGACGGCAGCGGGCCGGCGGCCAGCGCCTCGACCACCCCGCGGACCTCGCGGAGGGCCGCCGCCGGGGGAGCCGGCGGGGCGGGGAGGTGGGCGGTGAGGTCGACCAGGTGGACGGTCGCCTCCAGGAGCAGCGTGTGCACGAGGTCGACGGTGCCGATCGCGTGGCCCTGCGTCGCGAGGACGTCGGGCTCGGCGACGCGACAGGCGTGCGCGGCGGCCCGCGACGTCTCCTCCCACTCGGCGACGAGGTCGGCCGGCGACGCGGTAGGCGGCCGCGCTCGGCCCGGACGAACGGCGACCGTGGCCGCCCGGGCGCCGTCGGTGTA
>NZ_JBNFNZ010000600.1:0-1220 GCF_057364525.1 Aeromicrobium sp. PFPM2_SD2 | reverse complement strand
AGCTCGAGCCCGGTCCGGTGGCCGACCAGGTCGCGCACCATCGCGACGGTCCAGTCGGCGAGCTCCGGCAGGCCGCCGGGCCCGTCCAGCGCCGGCGTGCGTCCGAAGCCGGCGAGGTCGGGGTAGATCCGCTCCCAGGGAGCCGCCCCGGCCAGGACGTCGTCCAGGCCCAGCAGCATCCGGTGGTCGACGCCGTTGCCGTGCAGGGCGACGAGCGGCATCCCGTCCCCGCGCCGGACGACGTGGGCGGCGGGCCGGGCTCCGGGTGCGTCCGTCATGGCGCCATCGTGCCGTGCCCTGTGCTACGCGTAGCACCGCGGCTAAGGCGCCCGTCGGGACCACGGGTCCCGCGAACGAGTCAACCACGGGTTGACGCGTGGTGTGCTGCCAGGATCGTGCCGTGACCACGCTCGAGCACGTCGGCTTCGCGGCAGGCGACGTCTACCTGTACGAGTTCGACACCGCGGCCGGCTTCCGCGTGAACCTTCACGACTCGACGTGCGTCGCCGTCGACCACCGCCCCGTCGCGCGGACGGCCACGCTGAGGTTCGCGCTCGAGGCGCTCGGCGAGGACCTGCACCCCGACACGCTGGTGGCCGCGCTCGCTCTCGAAGGGGTGGACGCCTTCGCAGTCGAGACCGACGTCGAGCCCGGCGTGAACCTGCCGCACCCGACGGTCCGCGGACAGGTCACCGACCTGAGGGCGCACGACGGCTACGTGGAGCTGGTGCTGCTCGGCGAGGTGGTCACGTTCAACGCCCGCCGGGTCACCTGCACCATCGAGACGCTCGGGTCCGTCAGCTGACCAGCACCGCGCGGGGTAGCGACGGGACCGGCTCAGACCTGCTCGACGCCGTCGGGACCGACCGCCTTGGCCGGGCAGTCGGGGTTCGGGCACACGTCCTGGGCCAGCACCGTCACCGGCGAGCCCTCGTTCCAGTCGTTCGTCACGACCGACTCGATCACCTCGGACTGCAGCTCCGTGCCGCACACGGGGCAGTGAGTCGGCCATTCCACGTTGTCGTCCGCGTTCGCAGTCATGACAGGCACGCTACGACGGCGAGCCGTGGCCCGCCGGTCGAAGTAGCACCTTGACAACTTTTCTTGTCAAGGCGCACGCTGGGGCCATGCAGGACGTCGAAGTCATCGAGGACGCGGGCACCGCCGCCGCCGCGCTGGACCCCGTGCGGGCGTCGGCTGCTCACCGAGCTGGCCGCGCC
>NZ_JBNFNZ010000599.1:0-1222 GCF_057364525.1 Aeromicrobium sp. PFPM2_SD2 | reverse complement strand
CGAGCACGCGCGCGACGGCTGCCTGCTCGGCGGGGGTCACCCACAGGCCGTACTTCGCCTTGACCGCGACCTGACGCGCGACGTAGCCGCAGCGCGCCGGCCGGTGCGGCGGCAGCCAGGTCGCCGCGTCGCCGTCACCCTTCTGCCGGTTCGCCGAGGCGTCGACGGGCAGCAGGTTCAGCGGGTCGTTGGCCAGCGCGGCCCGCTTGCGCAGCGGCCAGGCGGAGGCGCCGGTGACCCACGCGTTCGACAGCGCCACGACGTGGTCGACGTCGACCCCGTTCCCGGCGCCGCGGACGAAGGAGATCGTGCGCCCGGTGTAGGGGTCGAGGGTGACCAGCGCGTCGCCGGTGAGGACGGCCGACGCGCTGCGCAGGTGGAGCGCGCAGTGCCCGTCGGTGTGGCCGGGGGTGGGCACGACCTCGAGGTCGGGCAGCACGGCCAACGGACCCTCCGGCAGCGCCTGGACGCGCTCCACGCCGGGCACCTTCAGCGCGCCGTTGGCGATCATCTGCGCCTGGTACGGCCAGCCGCCCGGGTGGGTGGCGATGAACCGCAGCCGGTTCACCCCCGGCCGGTACCGGTAGGGGTGCTCGGCGATGCGGACGTCGCCGAGCGCGGTCAGCACCGGCACGTCGTGCTCGCGCTGCACGCGACCCAGGTCGCCCAGGTGGTCGAAGTGCGCGTGGGTGAGGACGACCGCGTCGACGTCGCCCCACCCCGCCCCGAGCGACCGCAGCGCCGCCTCGATCCGGCCGCGGGTCCGCGGCAGCCCGGCGTCGACCAGGACGAGCCGCCCGTCGCGCTGGAGGAGGTAGCAGCAGGTCGCGGCGTGGGCGATGCGGTGGACGCCGGGCAGGACCTCGTGCAGGTCGGGGGTGCTCATGCGGCCTCCTGGGTCACGACGGCCGACCGCAGGTGGTCCAGGAGCGCGGCCAGCCGGCGCGAGACCCACATCGGGTTCCGGTCCAGCCGGCGGGCGATCTCGCGCTGGCTCAGGTCCTCGAAGAAGCGCATCCGCAGCAGCGCCCCGTCCGCGTCGTCCAGGGAGCGGCACAGCGCCGTGACCGACACCCGCTCGTCGACCCGGTCGAACCGCTCGTCCTGGGCGGCGCTCGGCTCGGTGCTGGCGGCGTCCAGCGAGTCGGGCTGGAAGCACCCGCGGGCCTGCAGGGCCTCCAGGACGTCGGCGACGGGCTCGCCGAGCCGGCGGGCGAGCGCG
>NZ_JBNFNZ010000598.1:0-1225 GCF_057364525.1 Aeromicrobium sp. PFPM2_SD2 | reverse complement strand
CTGGCTCAGCCGCCAGAGCACGAGGACCAGCCAGCCCACGAGCAGCGCGGCGACGACGCCCAGACCCAGCCGCGGCGTCTGCAGGGCCAGGCCGAGACCGGCGAAGCCGCCGAGCACCCAGGCCAGCTGCAGCACGGTCTCGGAGCGGGCGAACACGCTCGTGCGCACCGCCTCGCCGACGTCGCGCTGGATCAGCGCGTCCAGGCTCAGCTTGCCCAGCGACTGGCACAGCCCCACCGTCAGCCCGAGGGCGACGGCGGTGCCGAGCCCGTAGAGCAGCGCCGCGACCGTCACCACGACGACGTCCACGGCCAGCACGACGAGCACCGTCGTCTGCGGCCGGCGTGAGCGCAGGGCCGAGCCGAGGAGCACGCCGAGGGTGCTGCCCGCCCCGGCGGCACCGATCACCAGGCCCATGAGGATCGTGACCCGGTCCTCCCAGCCGGGGAACGGGTCCGACCGCAGGACGAAGGCCATGAACATGGTCAGGAAGCCCGAGAGGAACCGCAGGCCGACGTTGCAGCGCAGGCCGGTCACGACGTCCGGGCTGATGCGCACGCGGCGTCGGCGTCCGCGCGGCTCGTCGTCGCGGACGTCCTGCTCGCCCTCGGTGGAGTCCACGCGCGGGGGCAGCAGCACCGCCAGCACGGTGCCCACGACGAACAGCGCGAAGGCGTAGCGCAGCGCCCACTGCGGCCCGATCGCCGCCAGGCCGACCGCGACCGGTGCGGAGATCGCGGCGGCCCCGGTGCCGGTCAGCGAGATGCGCGAGTTGGCCTTGACGAGGGTGAACTCGCGGGGGAGCAGGCGGGGCACGGCGGACGCCCGCGTGACGCCGTAGGCCTTGGACGCGACGAGGCAGCCGAGCGCGGCGGGGAACAGGGCGGTCGACTCGGTGATGACCGCCCCGGCGGCCACCCAGGCGCAGAACGCCCGCACGGCCAGGGTCGCGCCGATCGCCCAGCGGCGTCCCCGGCGGAACCGGTCCAGGAACGGCCCGATCAACGGCGCGACGATCGCGAACGGCAGCATCGTCAGCAGCAGGAAGCGGGCGACGTCGCCGTGCGCCTCGTCGGTCGGGACGGTGAAGAAGAGGGTGCCGGCCAGCGACACCGCCACGGCGGCGTCGCCGGCGGTGTTGAAGGCGTGCAGCTCCAGCAGGCGGGCCAGGCCACTCTCGCCGGCGCCCTTCGCGTGGGTGAAGCGGCGGGCCCGGACGAACGCG
>NZ_JBNFNZ010000597.1:0-1226 GCF_057364525.1 Aeromicrobium sp. PFPM2_SD2 | reverse complement strand
ATCTGCTCCACGCCGGCGAACCGCTCGTCGGGGGTCGACGGCCATCGCCCGCGTCACCACGGCGGCGAGCTCGGGTGCGATGCCCGGCACGAGGCGGTGCAGGTCGGGCCGCGGCGCCTGGCGGTGCGCCAGCAGCTGCTCGGCCACGGACCCCTCGAACGGCGGGCGTCCGGTCAGGCACTCGTGCAGCAGGCAGCCGACGGAGTAGACGTCGCTGCGCTCGTCGGCACGCCCGTCGTACTGCTCGGGGGCCATGTAGTGCGGCGTGCCCGCGACCGTGGCGGTGGTGTCGGACGCGGCGCGCGAGATGCCGAAGTCGACGATCTTCACTCCGCCCTCGGGCGTCACCAGCACGTTCGCGGGCTTGATGTCCAGGTGCAGGATGCCGGCGCGGTGGCAGGCGGCGAGCCCGTCCAGCACGCCGCGCACGGCCACCGTCGCCCGCGGGCTCGGACCGTGGGACAGCAGCAGCTCGCGCAGGGACGTGCCCTCGACGAGCTCCATGACCAGGTGCGGCGTCACCTCGCCGTCGCCGTCGGGCATGTGCACGAGGTCGTGCACGGTGACGACGTGCGGGTGCGACACCCGGGCCAGCGCCTCGACCTCGCGGGTGATGCGGCGCATCGCGCGCGGGTCGTCGGCGAGGAAGTGGGAGAACCGCTTGACCGCGACCTCGCGGCCCAGGTGCCGGTCACGGGCCCGGAACACCACGCCGTGGTTGCCCGCCCCGATGCGGCCGAGCATTCCGAAGCGTCCGGACGCGTCGACGGTGCCGGGGTCGGCGGGACTCACCAGCGGGTCGACCACGGTGTCCCTCCTTCCCGGCGCGGCGCGCACGTCGGGTCCATTGTCACCGGACGGTGGGCACGCCCTGGACGCGGACCGTCCCTGGCGCGGGCGACGAGACGTGCAGCCGGACGCCGGCCAGGGCGAGCACCGAGCCCGGACGCAGCGGCGTCCAGACCTCCGGGTCGAGCCGGGCGCCGTCGACCGTGGTGCCGTTTGGTGCTGCCCAGGTCGCGCACCTGCCAGGCTCCCCCGGCCCAGCGCACGGCCGCGTGGCGGTAGGAGACCTCGGGCTGCGGCAGCGTGAGCGGGCTGGCCGGGAGCCGGCCGAGGACGGTCTCGCCGTCGGGGTCGAGGTCGACCTGCTGGTCGTCGTGCACCAGGCACAGCGGCTCGCGCAGCACCGGCATGGGACCGGTGGCGCCCGGGTCGGCACCAGC
>NZ_JBNFNZ010000596.1:0-1228 GCF_057364525.1 Aeromicrobium sp. PFPM2_SD2 | reverse complement strand
GTCGCGATCGCGGCCAGCCGCCGGCCCGCGCTGGTCAGCGCGACCCCCCGTCCACGCGGCTCGACCAGGGGCACGCCGGCCTCGCGCGACAGCTGCTTGAGCGCCTGCGACACGGCTGACGGTGTGACGTTCAACGCATCGGCGGTCGCCTGGACCGACCCCCGTTCGGAGAACTCCCTGAGAACCCGGAGGCGACGCTCGTCCATGAAGTGATGCTACACGTTACGTGTAGAACAGTTCGATTGTGCTTGACAGTTGAGGGCGCAACGATGGGGGTGTCCACGAACCCTCGAAGGAGGAACGACCATGACCGTCCTGCTCGGCGCCTGCGCCGTCGTCGCCGCCATCGGCATCACCAAGTCCGTCATCACCGTCGCGACCGACGGCTACGGTCGCATCCCCACCATCAAGCAGTTCTGACCCCCTGACGCCGGCGCGGCGGACGACATCCCCCGAACGTCCGTCGCGCCGGTCACCACCAGACGCCCGCCTCCGTCGCAGGGAGGCGGGCGTCGTCGTGCCTAGCCGCGCAACGCGGCCAGCGGGGTGGAGCGCAGGTTCTCGCGCAGCGGGACGAGTGCCGCCCCACGGCGAGGGCCACGGTCACGACCGCGAGCGCCAGCAGCAGCCACCACGGCACCACCGGCACCACGACCCCGCTCGGGCGCCATCGAGCCATCAGGCTCTGCGCCCCGGCCCAGCCCACGAACTGCCGAGCAGCAGCCCGGCTGTGACCGCGCCGAGGCCGAGCCGGGCGCTCTCCCCGACCGTCACGGCGCGCACGTCGGCGCGCGACTGGCCGAGCACGCGCAGGAGGCCGGTCTCGCGACGGCGCATCCGCGCGCCGAGACCGATCGTCTGGCACAGGCCGATGGCCGAGATGAGCGCCGCCGCGCTGACCATCACGGACACGACGCCGGCCAGCAGCATCGTCGTCTCGGCGGCGCCCTCGGCCTCGCTCGTGCCCTCGTACATCCGGTCCACCGCCAGGTCGAGCGTGGCCGAGGCGACGACGAACATCGTCACGACCGAGACGATGACCACGACGCCGGCCGCCGTGCGACCGGTCCGCTCCGGGTTGTGGTCGAGACGTCGCGCCGCGAGCACGCCGGACGGCGTCGACGGCCACAGCCGGTTCAGCAGCCGCAGCCACCGCGGGAACAGGGCCGGCGCGCTCAGCACGACGCGAAGCCAGCAGCGTCCGCCGAGCAGCCCCAGTAGCGCGGCT
>NZ_JBNFNZ010000595.1:0-1229 GCF_057364525.1 Aeromicrobium sp. PFPM2_SD2 | reverse complement strand
CGGCGGGGAGGCGGCCGCCTTCGGCTGCTGCTGAGGCGCCGCGGCGGGCGCCGTGCCGTTGGTCGAGGCGGGCGCAGACGTCGCGGCACCGCCCTGACCGTTCTTGAAGAACGCGGCCCAGGTCTCGTCCACCGAGCTGGGGTCAGCCTGGTAGCGCTCGTACATCTCCTCGACGAGCCACTGGTTGGTTCCGAAGTCTGGGGTGCCTTGCGAGGACTCGGCCACGGCCTCGATCGCCTCTTCCGAAATGTGTCTGGTGTGGTACAGGACGTCGCGTCAACCCTAGCGCGCGGCCGATGCTCCCGGGCCCCGTGTCGACAGCCCCGGCGCGCCCCGCGGGCGCGCGGAGCCACTCGTCCGATCGCCCGCAGGGGACGCGTGCCTGAGCGTTCTGGCGGTGACACGCGTCACCGGCCGGGCTCGGTCAGGCGTCGAAGGTCACGTCGACGGTCATCTCCTGGACGCCGGCGAGGGCCTTGGAGACCGGGCACGTGCGCTTGGCCTCCTCGGCGACGCGGCGGAAGCCCTCGGCGTCGATGTTCTCGGCGGTGCCGGCGACGGTCAGGTGCACCGACGTGATCTTGAAGCCCTCGGTGTCGGGGCCGAGCGAGACGTCGGCGGAGACGGCGAGCGAGCCGGGCGTGGCACCGTGCTTGGCCAGCAGCGCCGACATCTGCATCGCGTAGCAGGAGGTGTGCGCCGCGGCGATGAGCTCCTCGGGGCTGGTGACGCCGCCGGCGTCCTCGGCGGACCGCTTCGGGAAGGACACCTCGAAGGTGCCGGCGCCGGAGCTGGCCAGGTCGACCTCGCCCGATCCGGTCTCGAGCGTGCCCTCCCAGGCGGTGTGTGCGGTGCGTGTGGGCATGGGTCCTCCTCGGGGTGGGGAACGGTCTGCTCCCGACGCTAGACCGGTCCGCGCGCCGCACAAGTCGGCGTCCGCGTAACCTGCGGCGGCCTCGCGCGTTGGAGGGGGTGCAGGACGCCAGGGGAGGCGTCCGCGGGGGAGGGAGTCCCATGATCGAGCTGCACCACAGCGACGGCCGCGCGTTCTGGTTGAACCCGGACCTCGTCGAGACGCTCTCGGACGCCGCACCCTGGACCCGCGTGGACCTGGTGAGCGACCGGGCCCTGCTCGTCACCGAGACCCCGGCCGAGGTGGCCGCCCTCATCGACGACCACCGGGTCGAGCTGGCGCGCCGCGCCGCCGTCCCGGCCCCGACCGTCCGCCG
>NZ_JBNFNZ010000594.1:0-1238 GCF_057364525.1 Aeromicrobium sp. PFPM2_SD2 | reverse complement strand
CTCGTCCGGCCGCTGCGCACCGAGCTGGGCGTCCTGCCGCCCGGCGACCTGCGCATGGCGCTGGCCGCCCTGTGCGGCGACGACCAGTGGGGCCGCACCTGGGCCGACGTGCTGCAGCACCGGTTCCAGACCGAGGGCGAGCTGCACGGCCACGCCGTCGGCAACCTCCTCATCGCCGCGGTCTGGGACCGGCTCGGCGACCACGTCGCCGGGCTCGACCTGGTCGGCCAGCTGCTGGGCGCCCAGGGCCGCGTGCTGCCCATGACGTCGGTGCCGATGGAGATCACCGCCGAGGTCAAGCTGCACGAGCGGCCCGACGAGATCACCACCATCCGGGGCCAGGTCGAGGTCGCCTCGACCGACGGCGACGTCGTGTCGGTCGCGCTCGAGCCGTCCGACCCGCCGGCCTGCCCCGAGGCCGTCGACGCCATCCTGGCCGCCGACGACGTGGTCATCGGTCCGGGCTCGTGGTTCACCAGCGTCCTGCCCAACCTGCTCGTGCCCCAGCTGCGCGACGCGCTGGTGCGCACCTCGGCCAAGCGCGTCCTCGTGCTCAACCTGGCCAACCAGCCGGGGGAGACCGACGGCTTCACCGCCGAGACGCACCTGGAGGTCCTGGCCGCGCACGCGCCCGAGCTCGACGTCGACGTCGTCCTGGCCGACGACCGGGTCGTTGACGAGACCGGTAGTCTCGACGCGATGGTGAAGGGCCTCGGAGGCCGTCTCGTGCGGGCTCCGGTGGCGACCTCGCCGCAGTCCGACCAGCACGACTCGCTGCGCCTCGCGGCGGCGTTCCGGCGGATCTTCGACGAGCTGGACGACAGGGGTCGCGGGGCGACCGGAAGGTGGTAGCCGCATGGCGATGACCGCACAGGTGAAGTCCGAGCTCGCGAGCACGAACGTCACGAAGGCCTGCTGCCGCAAGGCCGAGGTCTCCTCGATGCTCCGCTTCGCCGGCGGCCTGCACCTCGCGGCCGGCCGCATCGTCGTGGAGGCCGAGCTCGACACCGGCTCCGCCGCCCGCCGCCTGCGCAAGGACATCGACGAGGTCTACGGCCACGACAGCGAGATCGCGATGCTGCGCGGCGGCTCGGGCCTGCGCAAGAGCGCCCACTACCTCGTGCGGGTCAGCCGCGACGGCGAGGCGCTGGCCCGCCAGACCGGCCTCATCGACGGCCGCGGACGTCCGGTGCGCGGCCTGCCGCCGCAGGTCGTCTCCGGGGCCACCTGCGACGCCG
>NZ_JBNFNZ010000593.1:0-1241 GCF_057364525.1 Aeromicrobium sp. PFPM2_SD2 | reverse complement strand
GGGGCCCAGGGCGCAGCCCCCCGGGGCGGGCCCAGGGGCGGGGGGGTCGGGACGCGTTCCAGCGCAGCGACCCGACGCCGGGGCCCTCGCGGAGCACCGCCACCGTGCCGACCCGACGGTCGTCCACCTCGATGGCGAAGCCTGTGACGTCGTCGTTGCCGGACGTCGGGACGAGCCGGAGGTCGCCGTCGCGCAGGTCGTCGCTCATGGCGTCGACCCTAGCGACTCTCAGCCGACCGGGCCCTCGCGCAGCGTGACGCTCGTCTGGTGGGACGTGCCGGTCGGGTCGGTCCAGGACAGCCGCACGGAGTCGCCCGGCTCGTGCGCGTCGATCGCCGTCCCGAGGGCGTCCGCGCCGTCGACGCGCGTCCCGTCCACCGCGGTGACGGTGGACCCGGCCTCGATCCCGGCGGCCTGCGCCGCGGAGCCGTCGACGGTGCCGACGACCACCGCACCCGCCCCGGTGTCCTGCAGCTGCACGCCGAGGAACGCGTCCGGGCCGACGCTCACGCTGCCGGACTCGTCGCCAGCCAGCACCTGGTCGACGACCTCGAGCGCCGTGGCGACGGGCACGGCGTAGCCGGTGACGTCCGCGCTGCCGGTGGACGCCGCGGTGTCCATGCCGACGACCTCGCCGTCGTCGTCGTACAGCGGACCGCCGGAGTCGCCGGCCACGATGTCGGCGTCGACCTCGATCAGGCCGCTCAGCGTGGAGGTGGTGCCGGTGGCCTCGTCGCCGACGTCGATCGTCCGGTCCGTGGCGGTCACGGTGCCGGCCGCCGCCGTCGCCTCGCCGGTGCCGCCGGCGTTGCCGACGCCGACCACGGCGTCGCCGACCTGCACGGCCTCGTCGGTGTCGGTGGTGACGGTCGCCAGCCCGGACGCGTCCTCGAGCCGCAGCACCGCGACGTCGGCCTCGTCGTCGTGGCCGAGCACCTCGGCCTCGTACGTCCGGCCCGTGGCGGCGACCTCGACGGAGACCTCGGTCGCGCCCTCGACGACGTGGTGATTGGTGAGCACGAGCCCGTCGGAGGTGAGGACCATCCCGGTGCCGGCGCCCTCGCCGTCGGTCGTGGTCGAGGTGATGAGCACGACGCCGGTCTGCTGCGCGTCCGTGGCCGGGGTCGCCTCGGTGCTGGTCGACGGACGGCCGAAGGTGCCGCCCGGCACGTCCGGGGACGTGGTGCCGCCGAACGGGTCCGTGCCCGCCTCGGGCGCGCGGACGCTCGCGCCGCGCCGTG
>NZ_JBNFNZ010000592.1:0-1246 GCF_057364525.1 Aeromicrobium sp. PFPM2_SD2 | reverse complement strand
CTTCGCCCACGGCGGCCGGCACGCGGTGCTGGACACCAACGTCCGCCGCGTCCTGGCCCGGGTGGTCGGCGGCGAGCAGCATCCACCGGCGTCCGTCACCGCCGCGGAGCGCGTCGCGCCGAGGCACTGCTGCCCGAGGGCGGCGCCCCGGTCTGGGCCGCGTCCACGATGGAGCTCGGCGCCCTCGTGTGCACCGCGTCGTCACCGACCTGCGCCGCCTGCCCGGTCGCCGACCTGTGCCGCTGGCGGGCGCTCGGCTCACCCCGAGCACGACGGTCCCCGCCGCCCCACCCAGAAGTGGGACGGCACCGACCGGCAGTGCCGCGGACGGCTGCTCGCCGTGCTGCGCGACGCGTCCGGCCCGGTCGACAAGGCGTTGCTCGACGCGACCTGGCCCGACGACGTCCAGCGCGAGCGCTGCCTCGACGGTCTGGTCGCCGACGGGCTGGTCGAGCCGGTCACCGACACCCTCTTCGCCCTGCCGCGCTGAGGCGGCACGCGGACCGGACCCCGCGGAGCTCAGCCCTGGGTGCGGCGCGCGGCGAGGGACTCCCGCCACCAGGGGACGAGGACGCCCAGGGTGAGCGCGGCGGCCGCGTTCGCCGCTGGTGGGCGCCGAGCAGCGGCAGGTGCGCGTCGCGGCGGCGTCCGTCGTGGACGACGACGAGGTCGAGCTCTCCCACGGAGTCGGCACGCACGTCGGTGACGACGACGTCCGCAGACTCCGCGCCGAAGGTCAGCACGCGGGCGGACGTGCGCGACGCCATGGCCGAGACGCGGTGGTCGTCGGCGTTGAGGACGGCCGTGCCGTCCGGGCGCAGCGCCTCGACCAGCTCGCCCTTGGCGCGGGCCGTGTTCTCGGGCGAGCCGAACTCGCCGAGGTGGGCCGATCCGACGTTGAGCACGACGGCGACGTCCGGGGGTGCGATGTCGCACAGCAGGCGGATGTGGCCGATCCCGCGGGCGCCCATCTCGACGACGAGGAACCGGGTCGACGGGTCGGCGCGCAGGACGGTCAGCGGCACGCCGAGCTCGTTGTTGAACGAGCCGGTGGGCGCGACGGTCGGACCGAACCCGGCCAGCAGGTGCGCGAGCAGGTCCTTGACGCTGGTCTTGCCGGCCGAGCCGGTGACGCCGACGACGCGCAGCCCGTCGAGTCGGTCGACGACGTGCCGGGCGACGCGCCCGAGGGCGGCCACGACGTCGTCCACGACCACGCAGGGCCCGTCCACCGGGCGGGACGCGA
>NZ_JBNFNZ010000591.1:0-1249 GCF_057364525.1 Aeromicrobium sp. PFPM2_SD2 | reverse complement strand
GGCCTCAGGCGCGGGGCTCAGGCGCGGGTGCGCTCGAGCATCGCCTCGACGCGGCCGCGGCCCGGGCGCAGTTCTCGCGGTCCTGGTGGGTGAAGACCGCCTTCACGCGCTCCTCGTAGAAGTCCTCGCGGACGCAGCCCGAGGCCAGGTAGCCCTCGAGTGCCTCGAGCGTCTCGTCGACCGTGCGCACGACCGGGCCGAACCCGTCGCGCTCGTGGTCGAACCACGACGGGGACGCGTGCCCCTCGAGGTACTCGGCCTCGTCGAAGTGCGTGTACAGCAGCGGCGTGCCCAGGTAGGCGATGTCGAAGTGCACCGAGGAGTAGTCGGTGAGGAAGACGTCGCAGCGGCGCATGAGCTCCTGGATGTGCGGCGTGGCGCTGTCGACCACCTCGACCCCGTCGACGACGTCCAGGCCGTCGAGCAGGTGGCCCATGTTGTAGTGCGGCAGGAACTGCAGGCGCGCACCGTGACGCTGCAGCAGGGCGGCCAGCCGCGCATCGCCGAGCAGCCCCGTGACGAAGCGCTGGTACGACGACCCCTCGAAGTCCATCGCGGCGACGTCCTCGTCGCTGAACAGCTTGGGGACGAACGCGCGGCGCCAGGTGGGCATGAACAGCACGACGCGGTCGCTCGTGCCGTCATCCAGCCGGGTCAGCGCGTCGAAGCGCGGCAGGCCGGTCTCGGCGACCTGCGCGTCGTAGCCCGAGACGGCGCGCACCGCGCCGGACTCCCCCGGCCCGACGGTCAGGTACAGGTCGTAGCCGCCCGTGCCCCGCTTGAGCATGTTGACCTTGTCGTTCACGCCGTGCTTGAGGTAGACGCGACGCGCGCCGAGCCGCCAGGCGGCCTGCTTGAGGTAGGCGCCGGGGTGCCACTGGCGCGGGAGCATGTGCTTGACCGAGTACGCGTTGGCCAGCACCTCGGCGTGCAGCATGAGCAGGCGGTGGCGCCACGACGAGTGCACGAGCACCTCGCCGACGGCCTCCACCTTGGCGCGCTGCTCGCTGGACCCGTCGATGACGTACAGGACCCGCGCCTGGGGGTTCGTGCGGCTCAGGTGCGCGAAGAAGTGGTAGCCGTTGTCGCGGGCGGTGTCCTCGCGCTCGCCGACCAGCCAGACGGGGCGGCGGCCCACCAGCGGGCGGGTGAGCGCGCGGGCGTAGCGCACCCAGGTGAAGCGCCGCATCCGGCGCACGGCGGCGAGGTCCTGGCGCACGTGGGTCACCAGCCAGCGCAGCCGGCGCAG
>NZ_JBNFNZ010000590.1:0-1251 GCF_057364525.1 Aeromicrobium sp. PFPM2_SD2 | reverse complement strand
ACCGCGCGGGTCCGTGCCGGGAGCGGTCTCAGTCCGGCGGTGGGGGAGCGCCCTCCTCGTCCCGCTGGACCTCCGCCTCCTCCTCGGCCGTCTGGTCGGCGCCGGGCAGGTCGTCCACCGCGGGCGTCTCGTCGGTGGGGTCGGCGGGCGGCTGCGTCGGGTCGTCGAGCTCGTGCTGCTGCGTCATGCGTCCTCCTGCGTCGGGATCGTCCTCGCCTTACCCCGTCGACCGCGCCCGACACCCGCCCGGCTCCCGCGCGCGGATCGACGCCCGGTGCGAGCGCCCCGACAGTGGGCAGATGAAGCCCACCGAGGTGCTCGTCCCCGTCGTGCTGGTCGTGCTCGGGCTGGCCGCCGTGGGCCTGGGTGGTGCGGACGACTCGCCCGGACTCCAGGGGATCGGCGTGCTGCTCGTCGTCGCGGCGATCGTCCTCGTCGTGCGGGCCGGACGCGCGTCGCGGTCCTAGACCTCGCGGCTCGAGCGGCTGGCCTCCAGCGCGGCCACCAGCGTCGCGGCGTCGAACGGTCCGCTGTGCCGGCGGGTGCCGACGAAGAACGTCGGGGTGCCCGACAGGTCCATGAGCTCGGCGTCGTCGGCGTCGTCGGCGACCCGGCGGGCGACCGACGCGGCGTCCAGGTCGCGCTCGAAGCGGTCGAGGTCCAGTCCCAGCTCGGCCGCGTGGGCGACCAGGTCGTGCCGCTCCAGCGCGTCCTGGTGGGCGAACATCCGGCGTCCGTACTCGACGCCGTGCCCCTGGCGGTCGGCCGCCTCGAACGCGTGCGCCGCCTCGCGGGCGTGCGGGTGGACGCGCTCCAGCGGCAGGTGGCGGTAGACCCAGACCAGGTCGTCGCCGAGCAGGTCGCGCACCTCGTCGACCGACCCGGTGGCCCGGCTGCAGAACGGGCACTCGAAGTCCAGGTACTCCACCAGCACGAGCGGCGCGTCCGGACGTCCGACGTAGTGGTCGCGCTCGGGGTCGAACGGACGCACGAGGGTGAGCCCGACCGGCTCGTCCGGACGCTTGCGGTCCAGCAGCGCCAGGACGACCCAGCCGAGGACGAACGCGAGCACGGACGCCAGGAGGACGCCGACGCGCGCCTCGTCCTGCTGGCGGGGGTCGTCCAGGGCGAGCGAGACGATGAGCAGCGAGATGGTGAAGCCGATGCCGGACAGGGCGGCCCCGCCGGCCACCCGGCCGATCCCCAGGCCGGGGGCCAGCCGGCCCCAGCCGAGCCGCGGCACGAGCGCCG
>NZ_JBNFNZ010000589.1:0-1251 GCF_057364525.1 Aeromicrobium sp. PFPM2_SD2 | reverse complement strand
GGGCGGCG
This sequence comes from Aeromicrobium sp. PFPM2_SD2, assembly GCF_057364525.1. Taxonomy (NCBI): domain Bacteria; kingdom Bacillati; phylum Actinomycetota; class Actinomycetes; order Propionibacteriales; family Nocardioidaceae; genus Aeromicrobium; species Aeromicrobium sp. PFPM2_SD2. Next base: position 1,243 of record NZ_JBNFNZ010000589.1, on the reverse strand, counting down.
ACGCGCTCGACGACGTCATCGACGCCTGGTCGCGGACCTGCCCTGGGACGCGCGCATCGGGGACGCTCAGCGGCGGGGCAGCGGCGCCGGGTCGCCCTGGCGTCGCTGCTGGTCGGCGAGTGGGACGTGCTGTTCCTCGACGAGCCGACCAACCACCTCGACGTCGAGGGCGTCGCCTGGCTGGCCGAGCACCTCAAGCGCCGCTGGGCGCCCAGCGCCGGCGGCCTGCTGGTCGTCACCCACGACCGGTGGTTCCTCGACGAGGTCTGCACGAGCACCTGGGAGGTGCACGACGGGATCGTGGAGCCGTTCGAGGGCGGCTACGCGGCGTACGTCCTGCAGCGGATCGAGCGCGACCGCCAGGCCGCGGCGATCGAGTCCAAGCGGCAGAACCTCATGCGCAAGGAGCTGGCCTGGCTGCGCCGCGGCGCGCCCGCGCGCACGTCCAAGCCGAAGTTCCGCATCGACGCGGCCAACGAGCTGATCGAGCGCGAGCCGCCCGTGCGCGACGCCGTCGAGCTGCAGCAGCTGGCCACGGCGCGCCTGGGCAAGGACGTCGTCGACCTGCTCGACGTCTCGGTGGCCTACGGCGACAAGGTCGTGCTGCGCGACGTCGAGTGGCGCATCGGTCCCGGTGAGCGCACCGGCATCCTCGGCGTCAACGGCGCGGGCAAGAGCACGCTGCTCGGGCTGGTCTCCGGCGTCGTCCAGCCGACGTCGGGCCGGGTCAAGCGGGGCAAGACCGTGCGCATCGCCGTCCTGACCCAGGCGCTGACCGAGCTGGACGAGGTGCTCGACGACCGGGTGAGCGACGTCGTGGGCCGCCAGCGCGCCACCTACGTGGCCGGCGGCAAGGAGATGACGCCCGGCCAGCTGCTCGAGCGGCTCGGGTTCTCCAACGCCCAGCTCTCCACGCCGGTCAAGGACCTGTCCGGCGGGCAGAAGCGGCGCCTGCAGCTGCTGCTCATCCTGCTCGACGAGCCGAACGTGCTCATCCTCGACGAGCCGACCAACGACCTGGACACCGACATGCTGGCCGCGATCGAGGACCTGCTCGACACCTGGCCGGGCACGCTGCTCGTCGTCTCGCACGACCGGTACCTGCTCGAGCGCGTGACCGACCAGCAGTACGCGGTGCTGGACGGCGGGCTTCGCCATCTGCCCGGCGGGGTGGAGGAGTACCTGCGGCTGCGCTCGCTCTCGCGCGAGCTCTCGGCGGCACCGGCGCCGGCCGCGGCCGCCG
>NZ_JBNFNZ010000588.1:0-1257 GCF_057364525.1 Aeromicrobium sp. PFPM2_SD2 | reverse complement strand
CGCCGCCGGGCCAGCCGCAGCGCCACGGGCCCGGCCACCAGCCGCAGCAGCGCCCACGCCGTGACCAGCACGACGAGCGTGGCGACGAGCGCGGGAACGCTCACCGCGACCCCTCGGTGGCGTGGTAGCGGTCGACGTCGCTCTGGTCGCCGGCCTTCCACAGCGGGACGGTCGCCTTGAGCAGCATCGTCACCTGCACGACGAACTCCGGGTCGTGCAGGTCCTCGCCGAACAGCTCGTTGATGCGCTTCCAGCGGTAGCGGACGGTCTGCGGGTGGACGCCGAGCCGCGCGGCGATGGCCGGGGCGCTGTCGCGCGACTCCAGCCAGGCCAGCAGCGTCTCGGACAGGATCTCGCGCGAGTTCGGCGTCTCGGCCAGCAGCGGACGCAGCAGCGACAGGCTCAGCCGCTGGCGCAGGCGGGGCTCGGCGCGTGCAGCCACAGCTGGGTGGCGTGGTCGGCGCAGCGGACGACGTCGGTGGCCGGGAGCACGCCGGCGTCGACGAGCTCGAGGGCGCGGACGGCGAAGCGTCAGCGTCCGGCACCTCCTCGGCCGGGACCTCCCAGCCCACGGCGACGCGCGCGAGGCGTGCAGAACGTCACGCCCAGCGAGGGCGGGAGGGACGGCTCGGGGGAGCTTCTCGGAAGGCCGAGCGAAGCGGGGCGCGCTAGCGTCCAGGCATGCAGACGACCGAGCCTCGCACGACGACCTTCGGCCCCCTGGACATCGACTTCGACGACCGGGTGCTCGAGCCGCGGGCGTGGACGCAGGCCCAGTCGCAGTGGGCCGCCGACCTGCTCGCCGAGGTGCCCGAGGGGCCGGTGCTCGAGCTGTGCGCCGGGGCCGGGCACATCGGCCTGCTGGCCGTCGCCGCGGCCGAGCGCAGGCTCGTCATGGTGGACGTCAACCCGGTCGCCGTCGCGTACGCCCGCACCAACGCGGAGGCCAACGACCTGGCCGACCGGGTCGAGGTGCGCGAGGGCGACATGCGCGAGGTGCTGGACGCCGACGAGCGGTTCGCCCTGGTCATCGCCGACCCGCCGTGGGTGCGCTCGTCGGACCTGCGCCGCTTCCCGGCCGACCCGCAGCTGGCCATCGACGGCGGCGACGACGGCCTCGACCTGGCCCGGCTGTGCCTGGACGTCGTGGGGTCCCACCTTGCTCCCCGGTGGGGCCGCGGTCCTGCAGCTCGGGCCCGGACAGCACGAGCCGGTCGCCGCCGAGCTCGCGTCCGGACGGTGGCCCGGTCTGGTTTC
>NZ_JBNFNZ010000587.1:0-1258 GCF_057364525.1 Aeromicrobium sp. PFPM2_SD2 | reverse complement strand
CGTCGCCGGCCCCAGCTCGCCGCGCAGGCGCCCCGAGATCGACTGGGCCGACGTGCCCGCCGCGCCGGAGGACCTCGTGGTCGTTCGTCGCGCCCGGTGAGCTCGGCCCGTACGGCTCGGCCCGCACCCGCTTCGAGGTGGAGGTCCACGACGAGCTGTCGGCCGCGGGCGTCCTGGAGCTGGCGTGGACGACCGGGCTGGTGCGCTACGAGGCGCCGGGCGGCTGGTACGACGTCGCCTCCGGCGAGCCGGTCGACGAGGCCGACATCTTCGAGCGCTACCACGACGCCGTCGTCGAGGCCTGCGGCATCCGTCGCTACGTCGACGAGGGCCCGATGGTCGACAACACCGCGCCGCTGCTGACGAGCGGCTACCTCGAGCAGGACCTGACGTTCACCGTCTCCAGCGAGGCCGAGGCCCGTGCGCTGGCGTCGGCCGACCCCGAGCGCACGCGCGTCGTCCCGACCGCGGACGGCGAGTGGAGCGTCACCCGCCTGGCCGGCACCCAGGTGCGCGTGCCGCGGCGGATGTCGCTGAGCCGCACCGTCGGCGGCCAGGTCCCGACCGGGTTCGACCCGGCCGCGTGGGGCCTGCCGGCCGAGATGGTCGAGTCGATCGACCGGGTCGCGGCCTGGAACCTAGTCTGCACGGTGGACGCGTTCCTGAGCAGCGGCTTCACCCCGGCCGAGCTCATGCGCTGGGTCCACCCGTCGCGGGTGGCCAACACCCAGGGCACCGGCATGGGCGGCATGCAGTCGATGCAGTCGCTCTACATCGACACCCTGCTGGGCGAGGCGAAGCAGAACGACATCCTGCAGGAGGCGCTGCCCAACGTCATCGCCGCGCACGTCGTCCAGGCGTACGTCGGCTCGTACGGCGCGATGATCCACCCGGTCGCCGCCTGCGCCACCACCGCGGTGTCGCTGGAGGAGGGCGTGGACAAGATCCGCGTCGGCAAGGCGGACGTCGTGGTGGCCGGTGGCTTCGACGACCTGAGCGTCGAGGGCATCGTCGGCTTCGCCGACATGAGCGCGACGGCCGACTCCGCGGCCATGGCGGCCAAGGGACTGGACCCGCGCTACTTCTCGCGGGCCAACGACCGTCGTCACGGCGGCTTCGTGGAGTCGCAGGGCGGCGGCACGATCCTGCTGGCCCGCGGCGACGTGGCCGCGGCGATGGGCCTGCCGGTCCTGGCCGTGGTCGCCTACGCCGGCTCGTTCGCCGACGGCGTCCACACGTCCATCCCGGCCCCCGGCCT
>NZ_JBNFNZ010000586.1:0-1264 GCF_057364525.1 Aeromicrobium sp. PFPM2_SD2 | reverse complement strand
GGCCCAGGCCGAGCGGCTCGACCTGGTCGGCGACTGGTTCTGGGGCACGTACCCGTTCCGGCTCGTGCTCGAGCCCGACGGAGCGCTGCGGCTGGGCGAGCCCGGCCAGGGCCGCGGCGCCCGCTTCCACGCGACCGGCGACGGGACGTGGGTCGGCGAGGCCGGGTACTTCTCGGGCGAGCCGATGACGCTGCGACGTGACGACGCCGGGGCCGTGGTGGCGCTGGAGGTCGCCTCGTTCGTCCTCACCCGGACGCCGTACGACCTCGGCACCGGCGTGCCCGGCGGCCACGACGACCTCGGCTGGCACTGACCCTCAGGCCGGGCGCTCGAACAGGCCGGCCCACAGGAAGTCCTCGCCGAAGACCGGCGAGTCGTCCGGCTGCGGCGCCATGCGGCGCAGCTCGACCGGTCGCAGCCAGCCGTGCAGGCGGCGCAGGTCCTCGTCCCGGTACGCCACGCCGCCGGCCAGGCCTCCAGACCGGTACAGCTCCTCGTCCGGGACCTGGCTGCCCATCGCGCCCCAGGCGAAGCAGACCAGCGCGAAGGCGCCGCCGGGCCGCAGGACGCGCTCGAGCAGCCACCGGTGGCTGAGCCGGCGGTGCGGGGGCAGGTGGTGGAAGCAGCCGGAGTCGTGCACCAGGTCGTAGGTGCCCAGGGCGTCGCCCAGGGCGAAGGCGTCCCCCTGGACGAAGCGCACGTCGACGCCGGCCGCGCGGCCGCCTCGCGGCCCCAGTCCAGCGCCGTGGCCGAGAGGTCGACCGCGTCGACTCCGTAGCCCTGCTGCGCCGAGCCAGACGGCGTTCGCGCCCCGGCCCGCAGCCGAGGTCGAGCACCCGCCCGCCGGCCGGGAGCAGCCCGGACCCGTGCCAGGCCACGAGCGACTCGTCGGGGACGTCGCGGAAGAACGGCACGCCGCGGTCGCGGTCGGCGTAGAAGGCGTCCCACCAGCCCGCGCCCTCGCCGCTCCACCGGTCGGCCCCGTCGTCGAGGACGGTGTCCAGGAGCGCGAGGACGTCCTCGACGCTCGACACGTGACGCTCCATGCGGCCCCCTGTCGCTGCGGTGCGCGCGATCCTACGCACGCCCGGCGGCTACAGGCCCAGGACGCGCCCGGCCTGCTCGACCTCGTCCCAGCGGGTCCGGTCGCCGGCGAAGCGGTCGGGGTGCGACGCGGCGCGCGCCCGCCGGAACAGCCGGCCCAAGGCTTCCTCGTCGACCGTCGTCGAGCCGGCCTCGTCGCCCGCGGCGCGCTCGAGGACGG
>NZ_JBNFNZ010000585.1:0-1264 GCF_057364525.1 Aeromicrobium sp. PFPM2_SD2 | reverse complement strand
CGGGCCAGGACTCGCGGGCGAGCGGGAGCAGGGCGCGTCCGCTGCTCGACAGCACCAGGCGTCCGGCCGACCGGTCGAACAGGTCGACCCGCAGCTCGCGCTCGAGCTGGCGCAGCTGGCGGGACAGGGCCGGTTGGGTCACCCGGACGGTGTCTGCGGCGGCCGAGACCGTGCCGGCGTCCGCGACGGCGACGAAGTACCGCAGGGTGCGCAGCTCCATGACGTCCATCCTATGCCCGTCGAGCATGTCGTCCATCGAAAAGAGGTATTGGACGGCATGGCCCGTCGCGTCCGATCATGGCCGCATGAGCCACGAGATCCCCCAGTCGCGCCACGTCGTCCAGGTCCCGGGACCGCGTTCGGTCGAGCTGATGCAGCGCAAGCACGCCGCGGTCGCCGCCGGCGTGGGCGCCACGATGCCGGTCTTCGCCACCCGCGCGGGCGGCGGCATCGTCGAGGACGTCGACGGCAACCGGTTCATCGACCTCGGCTCGGGCATCGCCGTGACGTCCGTCGGTGCCAGCAACCCGCGTGTCGCCGCCGCCGTGACCGAGCAGGTGCAGGCGTTCACGCACACCTGCTTCATGGTCACGCCGTACGAGGGCTACGTCGCCGTCGCCGAGGCGCTCGGCCGCCTGACGCCCGGTGACCACGAGAAGCGCACGGCGCTGTTCAACTCCGGCGCCGAGGCCGTCGAGAACGCGGTCAAGATCGCCCGCTCCTACACCGGCAAGCAGGCCGTCGTCGTCTTCGACCACGCCTACCACGGCCGCACGAACCTCACGATGGCCATGACGGCCAAGAACATGCCGTACAAGCACGGCTTCGGCCCGTTCGCCTCCGAGGTCTACCGGGCCCCGCTGTCGTACCCGTTCCGCGACGAGGACGTCGACGGCGCGGCCGCGGCGCAGCGCGCGATCACCGTCATCGAGAAGCAGGTCGGCGCGGCCAACCTGGCCGCCGTCGTCATCGAGCCCATCCAGGGCGAGGGCGGCTTCATCGAGCCGGCCGAGGGCTTCCTGCCCGCGCTGGCCGAGTGGTGCCGCGCCAACGACGTCGTGTTCGTGGCCGACGAGGTGCAGACCGGCTTCGCCCGCACCGGCGACCTGTTCGCCTGCGACCGCGAGGGCGTCGTGCCCCGACCCCCAGCGAGTACCCCAACGACGGCAAGATCGCCAAGGTCTTCGAGCCGGTCACCCGGGCGACGATCCTCACGCCGACCGACTACATCGGCACGATCATGGAGCTGTGCCAGTCGCGCCGC
>NZ_JBNFNZ010000584.1:0-1278 GCF_057364525.1 Aeromicrobium sp. PFPM2_SD2 | reverse complement strand
CGAGGCGACCACGAGGGCCGTGGCGGCGGACGCGGCGAGCGCGAGCAGGCGGGTGAGCGTGGACATGGGACGTCCTCGCAGACGGGGCCGCCACCCCCGGGCGGCCGATGCCCGGATCAACGAGCCGTACCCGCCCGGAGTTACCCACGTCACACCACGCCCGGGTCCGGACGCGAAGGGACCCTCGACCACCGAGGTGGACGAGGGTCCTAGTTCGTTGCCCTCCGCCGCAGGGATGCGCGATGTACGACCGAGGTGATGGAAAGATCGTCCCCCGGGCGGAGCACTAGCGCATCTCGAGATCGGCCGAACGTGATCAAGAGCACCCCCGACGGGATTCGAACCCGCGCTGCCGCCGTGAAAGGGCGGTGTCCTAGGCCGCTAGACGACGGGGGCCGGACCGGCTCAGCATACCCACCGGCGCGGCTGGGCCCGGCCTGGGACGATGTCCGCGTGGTGGAGATCAGCGACGAGCGCTTCGACCAGCTCGTGGAGGAGGCGTTCGCCGGCGTGCCCGCCGAGCTGGTCGCTCTGCTCGACAACGTCGTGCTGTTCGTCGAGGACGACGCGCCGCCGGACGACCCCGACCTGCTCGGGCTCTACGACGGCGTCCCGCTGACCGAGCGCGACCACTCCTACGGCGGCGTCGTGCCCGACCGGATCTTCGTCTACCGCCGGCCCACGCTGGCGATGTGCGAGACCGAGGAGGACGTCGTCGAGGAGGTCCGCATCACCGTCGTGCACGAGATCGCCCACCACTTCGGCATCGACGACGACCGGCTGCACGAGCTCGGCTATGCCTGAGCCGCAGCTGCGCAGGGCCGCCGACCGCTACGAGACGGTCGGCGACGGGTGCGCACCCGTCACTCCTTCTCGTACGGCGACCACTACGACCCGGCGAACGTCGGACTCGGGCCGCTCGTGGCGATCAACACCGAGCACGTCGAGCCCGGACGCGGGTACGAGCCGCACCGGCACAGCGACGTCGAGATCGTCACCTGGGTGCTGCACGGCGTGCTGCGGCACGAGGACACCGCCGGCCCCGGCGGGCTCGTCGAGCCCGGCACGGCACAGCGGCTCAGCGCCGGCGAGGGGGTGCGGCACGGCGAGCACAACGCGTCCGCCACCGAGCGCTCGTGTTCGTGCAGATGATGCTGGCCTCGCGGCACGGGGACGCGCCCGAGTACGCCCAGGTGCGCGTGCCCGACGGCGCCGGGGCTCCACGAGACCGGTGCCGGTCCACGCCCCCGCGCGGCTGCTGGTCGCGCGGCCCGAGCC
>NZ_JBNFNZ010000583.1:0-1282 GCF_057364525.1 Aeromicrobium sp. PFPM2_SD2 | reverse complement strand
CGTCGCGGTCGGCCGACGGGCGCGCGGCCAGCACGACCCGCAGGCCGGGGGCCGGCCTGGGCGTAGGCCTCGGCGGTCGCGAGCGCGATGTCGGAGGTGCCGCCGAGCAGCAGCAGGGACTGGGGACGTCCGAGGGCGTCGATCATGGTTCTCCTGTCAGAGGTCGAGGCGCCGGGCCAGGTCGGACCGGAAGCGGCGCTGCGGGTCGACCCGGTCGCGGACCGCGGCGAACGCGTCCAGCCGCGGGTACATGCGGGCGATGGTCGCGGCGTCCGCGCGCGAGTCCTTGGCCAGGTACAGCCGTCCGCCGGCGTCGAGCACGACCCGGTCGAGGGCGCGCAGCAGCCGGTCCAGGCCGGGACGCACGGGCAGGTCGACGGCGAGGGTCCAGCCCGACGTCGGGAAGGACAGCAGGCCGCGGTTGCCCTCGCCGAACCGCTTGAGGACGTTGAGCGACGAGACGTGGTCGGACTCGGCGATCATCCGCACCGCGGTGCGGAACGCGTCCTCCTCGCCGAACGGCACGACGAACTGGTACTGGCAGAAGCCGCGCGAGCCGTAGACGCGGTTCCAGTCGGCCACGACGTCGAGCGGGTGGAAGAACTGGGTGATGTTCTGCAGCTCGCCGCGGCGGTGCTGCGGCGCCTTGGCGTACCAGAGCGCGTTGAAGGCGCGGGCGCTGAACCGGTTCACGACGCCGTCGGGGAAGGTGAACGGGACGCGGGCCAGCGTGCGGTCGGACATGGCGAGCGCGTCGGCGCGCCGGTCGTCGGGCAGCTGGTCGCGCGTGGCCTGGTCGCCGCGCGTGACGACGGCGCGGCCCAGCGACGAGCCGGTCGTGGCCGTGTCGAACCAGGCCACCGAGTACTCGTAGCGGTCGTCGCCCCCCGACAGCGACGTCAGCAGGCCGTCGAGGTGCGGCTCGCGGTCGGTGTCGACCAGGAAGTAGGACGACTCGACCCGCTTGAGCCCGAGGGTCACGCGCAGGACGACACCGGTCAGGCCCATGCCACCGACGGTGGCCCAGAACAGGTCGGCGTCCGGCCCGTCGGGGCCGACGGTCACGACGTCGCCCGTGGCAAGCAGCAGGTCCATGCTGCGCACGTGGTCGCCGAACGAGCCGCGCACGTGGTGGTTCTTGCCGTGGACGTCCGCGGCGACGGCGCGCCGACGGTGACCTGGCGGGTGCCGGGGATGACCGGCAGCCACAGGCCGAACGGCAGGAGCGCGCGCATGAGCGCGTCCAGGCTGGCGCCGGCCTCGACGGTGACGGCGGCCTCGG
>NZ_JBNFNZ010000582.1:0-1292 GCF_057364525.1 Aeromicrobium sp. PFPM2_SD2 | reverse complement strand
CGTCCCGGTCGCCGCGCCCGGGCAGCAGCAGGCTCGCCACCAGCACGACGGCGGCGACGCCGGCGGCCACCAGGAGCGCCGTGCGGTCGAGCTGACCCTCCTGCTGGGCCTTGCGCAGCACGACGACGGCGACCGTCCAGCCGAGCGCGACCGGGATGAGCACCTTCCAGCCGAAGCTCATGAACTGGTCGTAGCGCAGCCGCGGCAGGGTGCCGCGCAGCCACACGAACAGGAAGATGAAGCCCAGCGTCTTGCCCAGGAACCACAGCACGGGCCAGTAGCCGTCGTTGGCGCCCTCCCAGACCTGGGCGATGCCGAACGGGGCGCGCCAGCCGCCGAGGAACAGCGTCGTGGCGATGGCCGAGACGGTGACCATGTTGATGTACTCGGCCAGGAAGAACAGCGCGAACTTCAGCGACGAGTACTCGGTGTGGAAGCCGCCGACGAGCTCGCCCTCGGCCTCGGGCAGGTCGAACGGGGCCCGGTTGGTCTCGCCGACCATGGCGACGACGTAGATGAGGAACGACGGCAGCAGCGGCAGGAAGTACCAGAGGTCCTCCTGCGCGGCGACGATCTCCGACGTCGACATCGAGCCGGCGTACAGGAAGACGGTCACGAAGCTCAGCCCCATCGCGACCTCGTAGCTGATCACCTGGGCGCTGGAGCGCAGACCGCCGAGCAGCGCGTACGTCGAGCCGGACGACCAGCCGGCCAGGACGATGCCGTAGACGCCGATCGACGTGACGGCCAGGACGTACAGGACGCCCACGGGCAGGTCGGTCAGCTGCAGCGCGGTGTAGGTGTCGGTGAACGGGATGCGCACCTCGGGCCCGAACGGGATGACCGCCCAGGCCAGGAAGGCCGGGATGGTGGCCAGGATCGGCGCCAGCACGTAGACGAGCTTGTCGGCCGCCTTGACGACCAGGTCCTCCTTGAGCGCCAGCTTCACGCCGTCGGCCAGGCTCTGCAGCAGGCCGAAGGGGCCGTTGACGTTGGGCCCGACGCGGTGCTGCATGCGGGCCACGACGCGGCGCTCGAACCAGATGTTGAACAGCGTGTAGACGACCAGGATCACGAAGATCAGCACGGCCTTGAGCACGACCACCCACAGCGGGTCGTTCATCGGGCCACCTCCCCACCGACGAGCTCGACGGCCTCGCCGCGCACGGCGTGCAGGTGGCCGTCGGCGGTGGCGGGCACCCCACACGACGCCGTCGGGGCAGGTCGGCCGCCTCGGCCGGGTACGTGACCCGCTCGCCGGCGGCGGTTGACGACGGTCGCCGGCGCCCCCG
>NZ_JBNFNZ010000581.1:0-1297 GCF_057364525.1 Aeromicrobium sp. PFPM2_SD2 | reverse complement strand
CGGCCTCGCGCTCCTGCTCGCGCAGCATCAGACCGGTCACGCTCACGACGCTCTGCGGCGGCAGGCCCTGGCGGACGCGCTCCTCGACGAGCGCGACGGCGTCGTGCCCGGCCTCGGGGGTGAACTCGTCGGTGCGCCAGACCGGCTCGCGCCGCGTCACCCACAGCGTGTCGGTGACCAGCGCGAGCTCGCCGAGGTGCTGGACGGCCGAGAGCCCGCCGCCGACCACGAGGGTCCGCACGCCGCGGAAGTGCTCGGCGCCCGGGTACTGGGCGGTGTGCAGCTGCTCGCCCGCGAACGTCTCCATGCCGGGGTAGTGCGGCCAGAACGGCTTCGTCCAGGTGCCGGTCGCGTTGACGAGGGTGCGGGTCCGCCACGCCCGGTCGCCGGCGGTCACGAGGAGCAGGTCGCCGTCACGCTCGACCCGGTCCACGCCCACCGGCCGCACGACCGGCAGGTCGAACCCGCGCTCGTAGGCGGCGAAGTACGCGGGGACGGCGCGGTTCGCGCGGGCCGCGAGGTCGCCGTCGGTGCGGGCCATTGCCCGGCAGGTCGGCCACGCCGTGCACGTCGCGCATCGTCAGCGACGCCCACCGGTGCTGCCACGCGCCGCCGGGGGCCGCGTCGGCGTCCAGCACCACGTGCTCGATGCCGAGCCGGCGCAGGTGGAACGACGCGGACAGCCCGGCCTGACCGGCACCGATGACCACGCTGTCGAGGACGTCCACGTCCCCTGCAACGCCGAGACCGGCGGAAAGATGCCCGGCGGACGCGTCCCACCTCATTGTTACCGATGGTAAGTTACTGGGAGTAATCTGACGCCTGCAGGAGGAAGCATGACCGACGCGACCCACCGGTCCCCGCGGCGACGCCTGTCGCGCCAGGACCGGCACGCGCAGCTCCTGGCGGCGGCCCGCGACCTCATCCGCGAGGAGGGGACGGACGAGCTCTCGCTCGGCCGGGTCGCTGAGCGCGCCGGCGTGACGAAGCCGTTGGTGTACGACCACTTCGGCGACCGGGCGGGCGTCCTGGCCGAGCTGTACCGCGATTTCGAGGCGCGCCAGCGTGCCGCCCTGGCGACGGCGCTCGACGGTGCCGATCCGCGGCTCCCGGTGGTGGCGAGCCTCGTCGCCGGCGCCTACGTCGACTGCTGCCTCGCCGAGGGGGCGGAGCTGGCCGAGGTCGTCGCCGCGCTGGCGGGCTCGTCCTCGCTGCGCGCGCTGCGCCAGGAGGCCGAGGACGCGTACCTGCGGATGTGCCGCTCCGCCCTGGAGGCGATCGCCGGACCGGTCGACGC
>NZ_JBNFNZ010000580.1:0-1303 GCF_057364525.1 Aeromicrobium sp. PFPM2_SD2 | reverse complement strand
GATGGGACGCGCGCGGCGCTGGACGGCGGCCGGGTACCGCGAGGTGCACGCCCCCGCGCCGACCACCGCGCCGTCCTGTTCACGCGTCCGTGGGCCCGCCGGGGCGTCCGGGTGGAGGTCACCGACCCCGCCGACCCCGCGCCGTACTGGCTGGTGTCGAGCGGGCGTCCCGTCGCGCTCGCCGACGCCCTCGACCTCGGGCAGACTGATCCCGACCCGAATGGAGAGGACCCCCGTGGCACGACGCAAGAAGAAGGCTGAGCCCACGCTGGCGACGGCGACGGCACCCCGCAAGCCGTCGCGGTCGGCGCGCAGCACCTGGCGGCTGATGGACCGCGGCAGCGTGGTCGTCGGCGCCCTGCTGGCCCGGCGCGTGTCCACCGGCGCGTGGAAGGTCGTCACCGGCAAGCCGGCCCCGACCGACTCGCGCAGCCCCGAGGTGGCGACCCGCGAGGCCGTCGTCTGGGCGGTCGTCGGCGGCGCGCTCGTCGAGCTCGTCCGCATGGGGACCCGCCGTGCGGCGGCGTCCTACTGGGTGAAGTCGACCGGCGACCTGCCTCCGGGCATCAAGCGCGTGCGTCCGGGCAAGTAGCCCGCCGCGGCGTCCGCGCCGCCCCTGGACGAGCAGAAGGCCTCGGCGACCGACAGGTCACCGAGGCCTCGCTCACTCCCGAGAAGAAGTCTGATCAGTACGCGCAGTCGCGGCAGATCATCACGCCGCCGCGCTCCTCGGCGAGCTGGCTGCGGTGGTGCACCAGGAAGCAGGACCCGCACGTGAACTCGTCGGACTGCTTCGGGACCACCTGCACGGACAGCTCTTCGTGGGACAGGTCCGCCCCGGGAAGCTCGAACGACTCCGCGGCCTCGACCTCGTCCTCGTCGACCTTGCCCGAGTTCTTCTCGTGGCGACGTGCCTTCAGCTCCTCGATGCTGTCCTCGGACTGCTCTTCGTCAGTCTTGCGAGGCGCGTCGTAATCGGTCGCCATGCATTCCTCCTAGTCGGCTCAACGCGGGCGATTGTTGCACACCGCCGCAACCCCCGCGCCGTCAGAAGCCACAAGCCCGGACGGCCGCGGAAAATTCCGCTTCCAGCCCCGGATGGGTGGCCGTGACGAGCCTCTCACCGGGGCGACCGTCGTGCCCGCCGAGCACGCCGCCGGCCTCGGTCACGACCAGCCCGGCGGCGGCGTGGTCCCACGGCTGGAGACCGGCCTCGACGTACGCGTCCAGCGTCCCGTCGGCCACCGAGCACAGGTCGAGGGTCGCGGCGCCGAGGCGCCGCACGTCACGCACCTGCGGGGAG
>NZ_JBNFNZ010000579.1:0-1312 GCF_057364525.1 Aeromicrobium sp. PFPM2_SD2 | reverse complement strand
CCGACCGTCGCCCCCAGCACGAGCAGCACGCCCACCAGACCCGCGGGTCCCGCCAGCTGCGTCCGGGCAGCCGGCGGGCCGGTCTCACCGGCGCCTGGCTCGCGCTCGTCCTCGTCGTCCGTGCCGTCATCGGGCCCCCCGCGGGTCGTCGTGGTGAGCCCATTCCACTGGCTGGGCGGGGCACTCGTCCAGGCCCGTCCCGCTTGTCCACACCCCGGTCGGCGGCTCGACCGACCTGACACCTGTGCGTGCCATGCTTGCCGCATGTCGTCCGCCGCCACTCCGCGCTTCCTGACGCTGGCCGACGTCGCGGAGGTCCTCAACGTCACGGTGCGCCAGGTGTACGCCCTGGTCCGGTCCGGCGACCTGCGCGGCATCCAGATCGGCGGACGCGGCCAGTGGCGCATCGAGAGCAGCGAGCTGGAGGACTACATCCAGCGCCAGTACGCGCGCACCGAGCAGCACCTCGACGCCGAGGCCGACGCGCACGCCGACCACGGCTGAGCCTCAGTCGCGCGTGGTGACGGTCGCCAGTCCCGCGTAGGCCACGAGCTCGGCCGCTCCCTGCTCCCCCACGACCTCGACGTGGTCGTGCCCGACCCGACCTACCCGTCCGACCAGCCGTGATCCGTCCACCAGCACGAGCGACACGGTCGCGTCCTCGTCGCGCAGCACGCGCCAGGCGGCGGGCCAGCCCAGTCGCCGGCCGACCTCCGGCGCTGGCGGACGTCTCGATCCGGGCGGGGCGGCGGTCAGCACGGCGCCGACCGCGACCAGCACGTCACCGGCCGCACCGCGCAGGTGGAGCAGCGCCGGACGCACGCCCAGCACCCGTCCCTCCACCAGGCCCGCACCGCGGACCCGCAGCCGCACCTGCTCGGCCAGCAGGTCGAGCCAGGCGGTCGCCGCCTCCTCCTCCTCGACCAGGTCGGCGACGAGCGCGTCCCGCTCGAGCAGGTCCTCGTCGGCGACCTGGTGCTCGATCTCGGTGAACAGCCGCTCCCAGCGCATGGCCGCACCGTACCCGCGTCCCGTCGTCCCCAGCCCCGGACCGGCGTGGTTGACGGTGGCCCGCGGCCGGGCGTCCCATGGACGCAGACGACATCAAAACGTCGTCAAACGTGACGATCGGGGGCATCATGCGACGACGGACGACGGCACTGCTCACGCTCGGCTGCGGCCTGGTCGCCGGCCGGCTCGGTCCCGCGCTGCCGGACGCCCTCGCCCGGCTCGGCGGGAACGACTTCGGCGCGGCCCTCGAGGCGCTCGCGGTGCTGCTGCTGACGGCGGAAAAAAACGTGCACCTGGGCGG
>NZ_JBNFNZ010000578.1:0-1315 GCF_057364525.1 Aeromicrobium sp. PFPM2_SD2 | reverse complement strand
CGAGCGGGGCGGCGCTGCTGCGCGACGCGGCCGCGAGCCTGGCGTCGCGGCGCGGCGACCTGGTCGCCGTCATGGCGTCCGAGACCGGCAAGACCATCGCCGAGGCCGACGTCGAGGTCAGCGAGGCCGTCGACTTCGCCCGCTACTACGCCGACCAGGCTCTGCGCCTGGACGCCGTCGACGGCGCGCGCTTCTCCCCCGCCATCCTCACGCTGGTGACGCCGCCGTGGAACTTCCCGGTGGCCATCCCGGCCGGCTCCGTGCTGGCCGCGCTCGCCGCGGGCAGCGCCGTCGTCATCAAGCCCGCCCCGCAGTCGCGCCGCTGCGCCGCGGTCATGGTCGAGGCGCTGTGGGACGCGGGCGTGCCCAAGGACGCGCTCACCTACGTCGAGCTGGGCGAGGCCGAGCTCGGCCGCGAGCTCGTCTCGCACCACCTGGTCGACCGGGTGGTCCTCACCGGCGCCTGGGACACCGCGCGGCTGTTCCGCTCCTGGCGGCCGGACCTGCCGCTCCTGGCCGAGACGAGCGGCAAGAACGCGGTCGTCGTGACGCCCAGCGCCGACCTCGACCTGGCCGTCGCCGACCTGGTGCGCAGCGCGTTCGGCCACGCCGGCCAGAAGTGCTCGGCGGCCAGCCTCGGCATCCTGGTCGGATCGGTCGCCACCTCCGAGCGCTTCCGTCGCCAGCTGGTCGACTTCGTGACGTCGCTGCCCGTGGGCTGGCCCACCGAGCCGACCACCGTCATGGGCCCGGTCGTCGAGCCGCCGCAGGGCAAGCTGCTCCGGGGCCTGACCGAGCTCGGCGAGGGCGAGGAGTGGCTGGTCGAGCCGCGTCCGCTCGACGACACCGGACGCCTGTGGTCCCCCGGCGTCCGCATCGGCGTGCGTCCGGGCAGCGAGTTCCACCGCACCGAGTACTTCGGCCCGGTGCTGGGCCTCATGGCGGCGCGCGACCTCGACGAGGCGATCGCCTGGCAGAACGCCACCGACTACGGCCTCACCGCGGGTCTGCACTCGCTGGACGCCGGCGAGGTCGAGCACTGGGCCGACCGCGTCGAGGCCGGCAACCTGTACGTCAACCGCGGCATCACCGGCGCGATCGTCCGGCGCCAGCCGTTCGGCGGCTGGAAGCGCTCGACCGTCGGGGCGACGAGCAAGGCCGGCGGTCCGAGCTACCTGTTCCACCTCGGCAGCTGGAGCCCCGCGGAGCTCGAGCTGGACCCCGCCACGGTCGAGCTCTCCGCGCCGGTCGCGGCCCTGCTGGACGCGGCGTCGTCGACCTGGCCGAGACCACGCCGCCTGGCTGCGCGGCGCGG
>NZ_JBNFNZ010000577.1:0-1317 GCF_057364525.1 Aeromicrobium sp. PFPM2_SD2 | reverse complement strand
AGCTCGTCATGACCGTCACCGCCCGGACGACCCGGCCGCTCCCCCGCGCGTCGCGCTCGGCGACCTCGCGCCCGCCGAGGTCCCCCAGCACGTCCCGGCGTCCTGGCCGGTCGCGCTCGACCTCGCCCTCGGCCTCGTCACCGACGAGACCGTGCTGCTCACCGCCGACGGACGCCCGCTCACGCGCGCGGACGTCGAGGACCTGCACCAACGACTTCTCGGGAAGATCCATGGCTGACCGCTACGGCAACGACGTCCTCTCCGGCGACTGGCGCAAGCCGAGGCGCGGGCGCACCGTCGAGCACCCGGCCGACCTCGGCCTCGTCGTCGAGGACGCCACCAGCGGCTTCTGCGGCGAGGTCGTCAAGGTCGAGAACGGCCTCGTGGTGCTGGAGGACCGCGCGCTCAAGCAGCGGGCGTTCCGGCTCGGGCCCGGCTTCCTGCTCGAGGGCAAGCCCGTCGCGCTGCACGCCCCGGTCAAGGTCCAGGCCACCGGCGGGCGCACGGCGTCCGGCTCGATCGCGGTGCGCGACGCCCGCGCGCGCGTCGCGCTGCCCAGCCGCATCTACGTCGAGGGCCGCCACGACGCCGAGCTGGTCGAGAAGATCTGGGGCGACGACCTGCGGATCGAGGGCGTCGCCGTGGAGTACCTGGGCGGCATCGACGACCTGCCGGCCATCGTGCGTGACTTCCAGCCGACCAAGAGCCGCCGGCTCGGCGTGCTGGTCGACCACCTCGTGCCGGGCTCGAAGGAGTCGCGGCTGGCCGAGCAGGTCAACGGCACGCCGCACGTGCTCGTGGTCGGGCACCCGTTCGTCGACGTGTGGCAGGCCGTGCGGCCCGAGCGGCTCGGCATCGAGAAGTGGCCGGTCGTCCCCCGCGGCACCGACTGGAAGCACGGCATCTGCGAGGCGCTGGGCTGGCCGCACGCCGACCAGGCCGACATCGCCCGGGCCTGGAAGCGCATCCTCGGGACCGTCCGCACCTACGCCGACCTCGAGCCGTCCCTGCTGGGCCGGGTCGAGGAGCTCATCGACTTCGTCACCGACCCCGAGCAGCCGGCGCAGCGCTAGCGCAGCCGCACCGTGCGGGTGGTCAGCCGCACGACCGAGCGTCCGCGCGTGCGCGACCCGTTCAGCACGTCCACGGTCACCGTGAGGGCCCGACCCCTCCGCGCGTGCTTCGCCGGCACCACCGCGCGCACCGCGAACCCGTCGAAGACGGTCTGCTGGGTGCGCGCCACGACGCGGGTCCCGCGGCGGACGGTGAGGCGCACGCGCGTGCGGCCGGAGGCCATGTCCGGGTCCACGGCCCAGC
>NZ_JBNFNZ010000576.1:0-1326 GCF_057364525.1 Aeromicrobium sp. PFPM2_SD2 | reverse complement strand
CGACGGCGCCCAGCACCGGGCCCAGCACGCTGCCCAGCTCCTGCACCGCGCCGACGACGCCCAGCGGCAGGCCGCGGCGATGGGGCGGCCACAGGTCGGCGACCAGGGCGAGCGTCGGCGGGACGAGACCGCCACCGCCCACCCCCTGGAGCAGGCGTCCGGCGACGATCGACTCCAGGTCGTACGCCGCGGCGGTGACGACCGAGCCGAGAGCGAAGACCAGCAGCGTGCCGACGAGCACCGGCAGGCGTCCGCGCAGGTCGCTGATGCGGCCCACGAGCGGCAGGACGCCCACGTAGCCGAGGAGGAAGCCCGAGACGATCGGGGCGGCACGCTGCAGCTCGTCGACGCCGAGCCCGGAGGCGCTCATCATGTCCGGCAGCGCCAGGACGACGACGTAGGTGTCGGCGGCGGCGAAGCAGACCGCGGCGGCGGCCAGCCCCAGCAGGACGGTGGACGCCCTGCTCACGGTCGCGGGCACGTCAGGGCCGGGCGATCCGGACCGGCTCGTCGGAGGTGCTCACCGTGATCGTGTAGGTGACGTCCTCGTCGCCGTAGAACGGGCCGGTCACGGTGGCGTCGCGCAGCGCGTCGTCCTCGTCCAGCCGCCACTCGACGTCGAAGCTGCCGTCGACGTCCGCCGACGGGATGAGTGCCTGGACGTCGCCTCCCTCGAGGGTGCCCTCGACGACGCTGAGGACGTCCTCGCCGTCGCGCTTGCGGCCGCCGTCCTCGAGGTCCTCGGTGGCGGGCAGCAGGCCCGAGACGCCCTGGCCGGCGACGAACAGCGACGCCGGGTCCGGCGCCTTGAGGGTGGCCGGGTCGATGGTCAGGAAGGCGGGGGAGAAGGCCGTCTTGGCCCACACCGAGCCGTCGGTGGCGACCACGTCGGCGTCCAGGCTCGCCCCGCCGGTGACGACCGTGACGGTGCCCCGGAAGGCGGGCGTGTGGTTGCCGGTGCCCTTCGCCGAGAGCAGCCCCGTGACGCCGTTGGGCAGCTCCTTCGTCGCCAGCGACAGCTCGATGGTCTCGGCGGCGTCGAGCGTCTGCTGCGCCGTGGCGAGCCGGGCGGCCAGCGCGTCGGCGTCACCGCCGTCCTCGCTCCCGCCGTCGTCGCCGGTGCAGGCGGTCAGGGTCAGCGTGAGGGCGGCCGTGAGGGCGGCGAAGCGGGTCAGCACGCGCTCAGTCTGACACGGTCCGGGTGGTCAGGAGGGCCGCTGCGGGGCTCGAGACGGCGAGCACCGGCTGGGCCAGCGGGACGCCCGACCCGTCGCGGCGCTCGGTCATGGGGGGTTCCTCCTGAAGCGTTCCGCGCGTCCGTCCTGG
>NZ_JBNFNZ010000575.1:0-1338 GCF_057364525.1 Aeromicrobium sp. PFPM2_SD2 | reverse complement strand
CTGGCCCGGGCCCTGGACGTCGTGGCCCGCACCGACGTCGAGGTCAAGGGCGGCGGCGCCGACCCGGCGTACGCGCTGGAGCGGATGGTCCTGCAGGTCGCCGCGGCCCGGCGCCGCTAGTGGGCGCGTCCACCCGCCTGGACGGCGTCGACCTGGCCCGGGCCGTCGCCCTCGTCGGGATGATGCTCGTCCACGTCGTCATGACGATCGACCTCGCCACCGGCGGGCCCTCCGTCGCCGGCATGCTCGCCGCCGGACGCGCGGCCCCGCTGTTCGCCCTGCTCGCCGGCCTGTCGCTGAGCCTCGTGCGCCAGCGCGACCCCCGGGGCGCCGGAAGCGTCCGCGCGGTGGCGGTCCGGTCGGTCCTGCTGCTCGTGCTGGGCCTGCTGCTGGCGTCGCTGGAGTCGGTGACCGTGCTGGTCATCCTCGCGTTCTACGGCGTCATGCTGCTGGTGGTGCTGCCGTTCCTGGCGCTGCCCACCCGGGTGCTGGGCCTCGTCGCCCTCGGCTGGGTCGTGGTCGCGCCGGTCGTGCACCTGGCGCTGCTCGACCGGCTGGGCGCGGCCTACCAGGGTCAGCTCGAGCTCGCCGACCTGGCGGAGCTGGGTCATTTCGTCGCCGAGCTGGCGGTCACCGGCACCTACCCGGCGCTGGTCTGGACGGGCTACCTGCTCGTCGGCGCGTGGCTGGGACGACTCCCGCTCGACCGCGTCGGCACGGCCGTCGCGCTGGTCGGCGGGGGAGCGGTCCTGCTGGTGGCGACGCTGCTGGCCGGCCTGGTCGCGCTGCGCTCGGGCGTGCTGGACGGGTTCGTCGACGACACGTCCTGGCGTGGGCTGTTCGTCTCGTCCTGGTCGCTGGAGGGCGTCACCGACCCGGCCCGCCTGCTCGTGGTCGGCGAGCACACGTCCAGCTCGCTCAACGTGCTGTCCGCGACCGCCTCGGCGGTGCTGGTCGTGGGCCTGTGCCTGCTCGTGGTGCACGTCCGCCCGGTGCGGACGGTGGTCGCGCCGCTGCTCGCCGCCGGCAGCATGCCGCTGACCCTGTACACGCTGCACGTGCTGTGGCTCTGGAGCGAGAACGCCCACGGCTGGCTCATGGCCGAGGACCGGCACGTCGAGTGGGCCAGCCAGGTCGTCGTGCTCGTGGTGGCCGCGTGGCTGTGGCGCCGCCAGTGGGGACGCGGCCCGCTCGAGCAGGTCGTCCGCCGGGCCTCGCTGCTCGGCGCCCGCTAGCGGCTTCGTGGCGAGCTGACCCGTGCGGACCAGCGGCCGGCCAGCTTCTGGTGCCACGCGCGGACCCGGAACGTGGCCCGGCCGGACCGCGGCGCGGTCACGT
>NZ_JBNFNZ010000574.1:0-1347 GCF_057364525.1 Aeromicrobium sp. PFPM2_SD2 | reverse complement strand
CGCGTCACGGCGCACCCAGGCCCGCGGCGGTTAGCACCTCGCGTCCCTCGGTGCCGGTGACCGCGTCGACGAAGCGCCGGGCGAGCTGCTCGTCGCCGCCGGCCAGCACCGCGACCGGGTAGCGGTTGAGGTGCTCGGCCGAGCCCGGGAGCTCGACGGTCTCGACCCGGTCGCCGGCCGACCGCGCGTCCGAGACGTAGACCAGGCCCGCCTCGGCGTCCCCCGCGGCCACCTTGCCCAGCACGTCCTTGACCGACTGCTCCTCGCTCACCGGGCGCACCCGCACGCCCAGGGCGTCGAGCACCTCGCGCGCCAGCGCCCCGCAGGGCACGACGGCGGCGCACACGACCGTGTCGACGTCGGCCAGGTCGGACGCAGCGGCCACCCGGGCCGGGTTGCCGGACGGCACGACGATGGTCAGCCGGTTGGTGGCGAAGACCTGCGGCTCGCCCGCCAGGGCGTCGTCCGGAACCTCGGCCATCGTCGCCTCGTCGGCGGTGGCCAGGACGTCGGCCGGCGCACCCGCCTCGACCTGTGCGACCAGGTCGGCCGACCCGGCGAACGACAGGCGCACGTCCAGGTCGGGGTCGTCGGCCTCGAGCTGCTCGGCGACCTGCGTGAACGGCTCGGTCAGCGACGCCGCGGCCAGGACGGTGAGGGTCTCGCGGTCGTCGTCCGCCCCCGAGCACCCGGCGAGCACCACGAGCCCCGCCGCCGCGAGGGCCAGGCGCCGCCTCACGCGGACCGCCCCGCGGTCTCGACGATGACGTTGGTCGACTTCACCACGGCCACGGCCACGCTGCCGGGCTCGAGCCCGAGGTCGCGGACCGCCTCGCTGCTCATGAGCGAGACGACGCGGAACGGGCCGCACTGCAGCTCCACCTGCGCCATCACCGTGTCGGTCCGGATGCTCGTCACGAGCCCGACGAGGCGGTTGCGCGCCGAGCTGGCACCGGTCGTCGGGTCGGGCACCGAGGCCGCCCGCTCCCGCGCCAGGACCGCGAGCGCATGACCGTCGACGACACGGCGTCCGGACGCGTCCGTGGAGGCGTCCAGCACGCCCTGGTCGACCCAGCGACGGACGGTGTCGTCGCTGACGCCGAGGAGGCGCGCGGCGTCCGAGATCCGAATCTGCGGCATGGACACGGACGCTAGCACGCAGGTGCGGCGCCAGCGCCCGGGAAGTACCGCGCTAGAGGGACGCGACGGCGCCGTCGGTGCGCGGGTCGTGGGCGCCTCGACCGGCCGTCCGGGGTGGCGCACGACCAGGCCGGCGTGGCCCATCGCCTCGTCGTGCCCGGGCAGCACGTCGACGTCGTGGCCGCGTCGCACCAGCTCGGCGACGAC
>NZ_JBNFNZ010000573.1:0-1354 GCF_057364525.1 Aeromicrobium sp. PFPM2_SD2 | reverse complement strand
GCGCGCAGGCCCAGCGAGCGCACCAGGCGCGGCCCGAGCAGGCCGGCGACCGCGAAGGCCAGCGGCGGCAGCGCCGTCAGGAAGCCCACGGTGCCCGGGCCGAGCCCCAGGTCGTCCTCGACGTCCGGCATCACCACGCCCAGCCCGGTGACGAACGGACGCAGGTTGAGCGCCAGCAGGGTCATGGCGAGCAGCACGAGCAGGGTGGTGCGACGGGAGCGGGGACGAAGATGCACCCGTCCAGTGTCGTCGCACCGCGCAACGAGCACTCCGCCGACCCTGGCTAGGCTCGTGCGGGTGAGCGAGAACCCCGAGCCGCGCCCCGCCGTCGTGCCCGATCCCGGCCTGCCGAACCCCGAGGCGCCCAACCCGCAGCTCCCGGTGCTGCAGAAGCTGCGCATCCAGTACGCCAAGCGCGGACGCCTGCGCTTCACCAGCCACCGTGACTTCGGCCGGGCCTTCGAGCGCGCCATCCGCCGCGCGCGCATCCCCATCGCGCACTCGCACGGCTTCACGCCGCACCCGAAGATCTCCTACGCCAACGCCTCGCCCACCGGCGCGGCCAGCGAGGCCGAGTACCTCGAGATCGGCCTGACCCAGCGGCTGGACCCCGCGACGTCCAGCGCCGCCTCGACGCGTCCCTGCCCGACGGGCTGGACGTCGTCGCCGTCGTCGAGGCCGGGGCGGGCTCCCTGGCCGACCGGCTGGAGGCCAGCCGGTGGGAGCTGACGCTGCTCGGCGTCGACCCCCGCACGGCGGCGCAGGCGGTCGCGACGTTCCTCGCCCAGCCGTCCGTCGAGGTCGAGCGGATGACCAAGCGCGGCCCCCGCGTCTTCGACTGCCGGGCCGCCGTCGTGCGGCTCGCGGTCCGATCGGAAGGCGGCGGGGAGCAGCCCTGTGCGATACTGGACCTGGTCGTGCGGCACGGCACCCCGTCCGTGCGACCGGACGACGTACTCGCCGGACTCCGCAGCAGCGGAGGCCTCGAGGTCGCGCAGGCGCCGCTGGCGAACCGCGTGGCCCAGGGCCCGCTCGACCCCGAGTCCGGCACGGTCGGCGACCCGCTCGCCCTCGACCGCGACGCGCCCTGACCGGCGCTGCCCGCGGCGGCGGCGGAATCGCCATGTGACAGACCACGTACGTCACCACGCCCCACCGGGGCGTGGCACGACAGGCTTCCGGTCCGTTCGCGGACCCAGACACGGCCCCGTGCGGCGTCCTCGCGGCGCGCCGGGGTGAAGGAGAGCACCGTGCTCGACGACAACGACATCCAGGCCGACGGCTCCGCGGACGACACGCAGCCGGCTCCCCGCCGCTCGGCGAGCCGCCCGGCCGGTGCCCCCGCCGCCCTCTT
>NZ_JBNFNZ010000572.1:0-1362 GCF_057364525.1 Aeromicrobium sp. PFPM2_SD2 | reverse complement strand
GGCGGCCACCCACCCGGCGAGGCAGAACAGCGGACGCAGGCGCTTGCCGCCCTCGACGAACCGGGGCGGGCGGCGTCGACGTACTCGCCGGCCTGCTCGCCCAGCGGCGCCAGGCGCAGCCGCTGGTGCACGACGAACGCGTCGAGCTCCTCGTCCACGAGCGTGCGGAAGCGGTCCGGGTCGAGGCCGCGCGCGGCGCTGTCCGTCCCGTGGTCGTCGGCGGGGCTGGTCACGGCGGCGACGATACCGTTGCGTCATGTCCGAGCCGGTCCCGTCCCTGGTGCGCCTGCTGCGCGCGCCCGAGCCGACCTTCTCCTTCGAGTTCTTCCCGCCGAAGGACGACGAGGGGGAGGCGCTGCTGTGGCGCACGATCGCCGAGCTCGAGCCGCTCGGCCCGTCGTTCGTCTCGGTCACGTACGGCGCCGGCGGTGCGGGCCAGGACCGCACCATCCGCGTCACCCGGCGCATCGCCGAGGAGACGTCGCTGACGCCGGTCGGCCACCTGACCGTCGTCGGCAGAGCCGCGGCGAGGTCGAGGACGTCCTCAAGCAGTACGCCGCGTCCGGCGTGCGGCACGTGCTGGCGCTGCGCGGCGACCCCCAGGGCGGGCCCCGAGCACCGTGGGTGACGCACCCGGACGGGCTGACGCACGCCACCGAGCTGGTCAGCTCGCCAGCTCGCTCGGCGGGTTCGAGATCGGCGTCGCCGCCTTCCCCGAGGGGCACCCGGACTGCGAGACCCTCGAGCGCGACGCCGAGGTGCTGGCGGCCAAGCAGGCGGCGGGTGCGTCCTTCGCCGTCACCCAGCTGTTCTTCCGCGCCGAGGACTACTTCGGCCTGGTCGCGCGCCTGCGCGCACTCGGGTCGGACCTGCCGGTCGTGCCGGGCATCATGCCGGTGCTCAACCTCAACCAGGTGACCCGCATGGCCGAGCTGTCCGGCGTGGCCATCCCCGACGAGGTGCTGGCCGAGCTCGAGCCGCACCGCGACGACCCGGCCGCGCTGCGGGCGGCGGGCATCGCGCTGGCGTCCCGGCTGTGCCGCGAGCTGCTCGACGGCGGGGCTCCGGGGCTGCACTTCTACACGCTCAACCGCTCCAAGGCGACGCGCGAGATCTTCGAGCAGCTGCGCCGCGGCTGAGTCCGGGGAGCCTTCCTGCGCCGCCCCGTCGCTGGGCGTGACGTTGTGGAGGCGACACGCCGTGTGCCGCCGCCACAGCGTCACGCCCAGCGAGGAGGCGAGGGCTAGGTGTAGTTCCCCGGGAGGTTGTGAACGGCTGACGTGAGGTGAGGACCTCCGGTATCGAAGGGGTTACCACACCATCCTCGAACCAGAGGTCCTCATGACTCACGCTAATGCGCCG
>NZ_JBNFNZ010000571.1:0-1364 GCF_057364525.1 Aeromicrobium sp. PFPM2_SD2 | reverse complement strand
CGCGGGGCTGGACCGGCGAGGTGCACGGCGTCGCGGTCATGGAGGAGGTCGGACCGGCGGCCGAACGGGTCGAGCGGCTCGTGGCCGAGCTCGCCGACGACCTCGACGTGACGGTCGACCGGACGGCCTGGACGGTGCACGCCGGGCTCGGCGAGGGCTACGGCGTGCCCACCCCCGCCACCCTCGGCTCGATCCGTCGCGTGGCCGCCTCGACCGGCGTGCTGCTCGACCCCGTGTACACCGGACCGGCCTACGCCCACCTGGACGAGGCCGGTCCCCGGAGCGAGTCGGTGTTCCTGCACACTGGCGGCGTGCCGGCGCTGTTCGCCTACGTCCCGGACCTGGTCGGGGACGGGACGACCGAGGGCGACTGAGGTCCGTCCACAAACTTGCGCACAAGTTGTGCAAAACTTGTCCGACCGGAGTCCTTCCCAGGATCCCGGGCCAGAGCGAGAGGGGGACGCGTGTCCGAGGGACCCGACTCTCCGACGACGTCCGAGGCGGCGAACGAGTCGCCCGGCGGTCTGGAGTACGCCTGGACCATCGCCTCGGTCTCGCAGAAGTTCGGCGTCTCGGCCTCGACCCTGCGCACGTGGGAGCGCCGCTACGGACTGAGCCCGTCGGCCCGCACCGCGGGCGGCCACCGGCGCTACAACGGTGCCGACCTGGACCGCGTGCAGCTGATGCAGCAGCTCCTCGACGCCGGCATCGGCGCCCAGGACGCGGCCAAGGTCGTGCTGAGCCTGGACCCGGCCGGCGTGGCGTCCGCGCTCGTGGACGTCGCCCAGCTCGACGCCCCGGCCCGCGGCTCGATGACCCCCGAGCTCGCGGTCGAGACGCTCGTCATGGCCTCGGCCCAGCTCAACGTCGACAAGATCGGGCGCACCTGCGCCCAGGTGATCTCCGAGCACGACGTGGCCGAGGCGTGGGAGCACGTCTTCGCGCCCACCCTGACGCAGATCGCCCGGCGCACCCGCGAGGGCACGCTGCCCCGCGCCGGCCACCACCTCGCCGTGCAGCAGCTCGCGGTCGAGCTGGGCAGCGCCGTGCGGGCCGTCCCGGAGCCGCGAGCGGGCCGGCCACGTCCTGCTGGCCAGCGCCGGCCCCGACGAGCACTGGCTCCCCGTGCTAGCGCTGCAGGCGGCGCTCGCCCAGGGCGGCGTCGCGTCCACGACGCTGGGCACCTTCGTGCCGCTGGACGAGCTGGCCGAGACGTCCCGGCTGCTCGAGGCCCGCGTGGTCCTTCCTGTGGGGCGTCCACCCGCCAGTCGCTGCACACCCGGCCCGTGGCGTCCGCTGTGGAACCTCGACCCGCGCCCGCACGTCGTGCTGGGTGGCCCCGGGCTGGGGCGAGCCGGCCCGCC
>NZ_JBNFNZ010000570.1:0-1370 GCF_057364525.1 Aeromicrobium sp. PFPM2_SD2 | reverse complement strand
CGCTGCGCGGCGCCGACGTGCGGGTGCACCTGCTCGACGACGGGGACGACCCCGCGATGGCGGCGCTGGCCGCCCGGCACGGCGCCCGGTACGTCACCCGCGAGGACCACGCCGGCGCGAAGGCCGGCAACATCAACCACGCGCTGCAGCACGTCGACGGGGAGCTCGTGCTCGTCCTGGACTGCGACCACGTGCCGCACCCCGAGCTGCTCCGCCGCACGATGGGGCACCTGGCCGACGAGCGCGTCGCGTTCGTGCAGACGCCGCAGTACTACGCCAACGCCGACCGCAACCCGGTCGCGGCCGCCGCGTGGTCGCAGCAGGCGCTGTTCTTCGGCTCGATCGCCCGCGGCAAGGCCGACCTCGGCGCCATGTTCTGCTGCGGGACGAACGTGCTGTTCCGCCGCTCGGCGCTGGACGACGTCGGCGGCTTCCCGCAGGACTCGGTCACCGAGGACTTCGAGCTGTCGCTGCGGCTGCACCAGCGCGGCTGGCGCTCGGAGTACGTGCCGGAGGTGCTCGTGCAGGGGCTCGGCCCCGAGGACATGTCGGCCTACGTGGGCCAGCAGCTGCGCTGGGCCCGCGGCTGCCTCTCGGCGCTCGGTCGCGGACTGCGCGCCCGCCTGCCTTGGCGCACGAAGCTGCAGTACGTCCTGTCGAGCATGTACTTCCTGAGCGGCTGGACCGTCCTGGTCTACGTGTCGCTGCCCGTCGTGCGCGTCCTGACCGGCGAGCAGGCGGTGGCGGCGGCGAGCGCCGACTCCTTCCTGCTGCACTTCGCGCCGTACTTCGTGCTGTCGATCGCCACCGTCGCGGTCGGGGGCGCCGGCACCTACGCCTTCTCGGCGTTCGCGCTCGCCGCGGCGTCCTGCTGGATCCACGTCGTGGCGTCGCTGCAGGTGCTGCTGCGTCGCAAGGGCCGCTTCGTGGTCACGCCGAAGGACGGCGCCGGCCTGTGGCAGCCGCTGTCGGTGTGGCCCGGCATCGTGCTGTGCCTGACGCTGCTCGGCGCGGCCGGCTGGGGCCTGTCCCAGTCGCGCGACGCCGGCATGCTCAACAACGTCGCGTTCTGCCTGCTGCACGTCCTGGTGATCGGCACCGGCATCTCGTGGGCGCTGCGTCCGCGCTTCCTGGAGCGCCGCTCCACCACCGTCGAGCCGGGCGAGTCCCGCTGGCAGACGCCCGACGGCCGCCCGCGCGAGGAGGACCTCGTCGCCCGTCTGGTGCCCGCCCCGTGACCGCCGGGCACCGCCTCGCCGCCGTGCTGGCCGCGGGCGCCCTCGCCACTGCCGCCTGCTCGGGCTCCGGGACCGACGACGCGCCGCGCGCGGACGCCAGTTCTTCGCCGTCGAGCAGCTCGCCCACGCGGT
>NZ_JBNFNZ010000569.1:0-1373 GCF_057364525.1 Aeromicrobium sp. PFPM2_SD2 | reverse complement strand
CCCCCGCGGTCGGCGCGCGCCCGCCGCGGGCCGCTGCCACCGGCGACGAGGAGAAAGGGCGGCCAGCGCAAGTGGTGGGCCATCGGCGTCGTCGCCGTGCTGCTGCTCGCGCTCGCCGGCTGGGGCATCTACGAGGCGACCAAGGAGGACCCGCCGCCGCCCCCGACGATGGTGCAGGTGCCCGACGTGGCCAACCGTCCGGTGGCCGAGGCGACGACCGTCCTGCAGAACCGCGGGCTGACCGTGGCCGACGACATGCCGCGCGAGGCCAGTGCCGACGTGGACGAGGGTGACGTCATCCGCACCGAGCCGGGCACCGGCGAGGAGATCGAGGAGGGCTCGGAGGTGACCCTCGTGGTCAGCAGCGGGCCCGAGCAGATCTCCGTGCCCGACCTGCAGGGGTTCTCGTACGGCGAGGCCAAGAAGAAGCTCGAGGACGTCGGGCTCAAGGCCAAGCGCGAGTTCATCGACAACAGCGCCCCGCGAGGCCAGGTGGTCAACTCCGACCCCGGCGCCGACCAGAGCGTCGAGGTGGGCACCACGGTGACCCTGCTGGTCTCCAAGGGCCAGGTGACCGTGCCGAACGTGGTCGGCGCGACGCTGGAGGACGCGATCAAGCGGCTGGTCGACGCCGGCTTCGAGCGGTCGCAGATCCAGACCCAGGAGGACACGGCCGGCACCGCGCCGGACGGCCAGGTGACCGCCCAGTCGATCGGCACCGGTCAGCAGGTCTCGCCGGACTCGCAGATCACGCTGACGGTGTCGCGCCCGGCGACCGACACCCCGCCGCCCGGCGACCGACGGCGGCGACGAGGACGGCGACGGCCTGCCGGACGTCCCGACCCCGTAGCCCGGACGCACGACGCCCCGCCACCTCAGGGTGGCGGGGCCGTCGTCGTGTCAGGGGGTGACCGCGCGCGCGTGCGTCAGGTCGACCGAGCCCTGGTAGGCCGGGGCGCGGACGAGGGAGACCCGCTCGACGTCCAGGCCGAGCTCGTAGCGCTCGGCGTAGTCGCGGTAGACGCTCGCCTCCGGCGACTCCTCGATGGCCGACAGCAGGCTCCACTGCTCGCCCACCGCCTCGATGACGTAGGGCGGCGAGTACGGGACGCCGTCCAGGACGACGGTGTTGCCGACGCAGCGGATGCCGGTCGTGGAGATGAGCCGCTGGCCCTGCAGCGTCACGGCGCGGGCGCCGCCGGCCCACAGCGCGTTGACGTAGGCCTGGATGTCCTGCTGGTGCACCACGAGGTAGTTCGGGTCCAGGCCCGGCACCTCGACCCGCCGCGGGGCGTCGGCCAGCGTGACGCGGACGCCCTCGCCGCGGGCCGGCTCGAGCCGGTCACCTCGTCGAGCTCCTCCATCGCCTCCAG
>NZ_JBNFNZ010000568.1:0-1375 GCF_057364525.1 Aeromicrobium sp. PFPM2_SD2 | reverse complement strand
GCGGTGCACGGCGGCGAGCCGGACGACGCCCGGGCTCCTGCGCGACCTCGTCGACGACGGCGCGCAGGCGGGCCACCGCGGTCGGGTGCGACTCGTAGCCGAGCGCCGTGACCCCCTTGCCGCCGTCGTGGTCGCGCACCGTGCCGACGAACAGCACGATGCCGCCGGCGGTCGGGTCGGTGACCGCGTCGTACACCTCGTCGAGGCTCAACGGCGTCTCTCGGACGTCCACCAGGGGTTCCACCCGGCCAGCCTAGGGCGGTGGCTCGGTTCGACAAGCCCAGCCCGCGGAGCCCCGGGGTGTTCGCCCTGGACGAACCGGGGACGTTCCCCCTGGGGCCGCGGGGCGCGGGCGGGTAGCGTTGACGCATGGCCGACCCCCACGACCCGGACCGCGACGACAACCCCTTCAAGGGCACGCCGATGGAGCAGTTCTTCACGGCGTTCACCGGCGGCGGGGGCACGCCGGACCTGCAGGCGCTCATGAACCAGGTGCAGCGCATGTTCGCCCCGCACGAGGGGCACGTGAACTTCGACATGGCCAAGGACGTGGCGCGCCACGTGCTCGCCGCCGCCGGCCCCGACCCGTCGCCACACGCCGGCGAGCGCAGCGCCGTGGACGACGCCCTGCGCCTGGCCGAGATGTGGCTCGACACCGCCACCGACCTGCCCGCTGCGGCCACGCGCGCCGTCGCCTGGAGCAAGGCCGAGTGGGTCGAGCAGACCGCCGGCACCTGGCACCAGCTGGTCGAGCCGATCGCCGAGCACGTCGTCAAGGCGATGGGCGACGCGCTGCCCGCCGAGGCCCGCGCGATGGCCGGTCCCCTGGTCGGCATGCTGAGCCAGGCCGGCGGCGCGATGTTCGGCCAGCAGGTCGGCAGGCGCTCGGCACGCTCGCCGGCGAGGTGCTGTCGTCCACCGACGTCGGCCTGCCGCTCGGCCCCGAGCGCACCGCCGCGGTGCTTCCCGCGAACGTCCGCGCGTTCGGCGAGGGCCTGGAGCACAGCGAGGCGGACGTCCTGCTCTACGTCGTCCTGCGCGAGGCCGCGCACCAGCGCCTGTTCGCGCACGCCCCGTGGCTCGCCGCCCAGCTCGTCGGCGCGGTCGAGGACTTCGGCCGCGGCGTCACCATCGACGTCTCGGCGATCGAGAGCCAGCTCGGCTCGCTCGACCCCTCGCGGCCGGACGAGATCGCCGAGGCGCTGCAGGGCGGGCTGTTCGAGCCGGCTCGCACGCCGCAGCAGGAGCAGGCGCTGCAGCGCCTGGAGACCATGCTCGCGCTGGTCGAGGGCTGGGTCGACGAGGTCGTCACCCAGGCCACCAAGGACCGCATGCCCGCCGCCGTGCCGCTCGCCGAGGCGATGCGCCGCCACTC
>NZ_JBNFNZ010000567.1:0-1380 GCF_057364525.1 Aeromicrobium sp. PFPM2_SD2 | reverse complement strand
AGTCGGTTCTTCTTTGGGTTAACACTCAACGAATGGTTCTACGTCGCTGCTATCGCGTACACCGTGGTGCAGATTGGCGTCCTAATTTACAAGACGATTAAGAGCGGAGGTAAGACATGACGCAGATGGACTTAGAGAAGTTCCTGTTAATGCTGGACACTGAGCGCGCTCGACTCATGCTGCAAGACCTGCGGGATGACACAAAGCGTTCACCTCAGCTTTACAACGCTATCGAGAAGCTGCTAGCTCGCCACAACTTTGTACTCAGCAAGGTGTCTGTGGATGAGAAACAGTTAGCTGACATGGAGGCGTTGAACAGGGAGTACGATAAGGTGCTCTCAGCTACTGAGGACAATGACACAGGGTATGGTGTACAGTAAGTGTTAGACTCAAGGTCATCGACAGGTGGCCTTTTATGATTTAACACTAGGGAGGGGTTTTTATGAACAAGATAATGGAAACGCAGGGCGACCTATTTACAAGCAGGTCTACAAGGTTGAGTTGCATAGCCTAATTGAGATTCTCAAAGAGCAGGGGAGGGTGTGAGATATGTGGGAAGAGTATCTCGTTCGAAGGCTCAAGGGTAACGGCTCGCGTAGACCACTGCCACTCTACTGGGGCTATACGTGGTATTATATGTAATAGGTGTAATCAGGCACTTGGTATGTTTGGAGATAATGTAGAGGGCATCTACAAGCTCTTGGCGTACCTAGGCAAATAGGAGGGCAACTATGCTCGAATTTTTAAAGAGAGCGGCTCCGTGGTTACTTGCAGCAGTGATGTTTGCTGGTGGCTACCACACCGCTAACAATAAGTGGGAGGCCAAGGTCAATGCAGAATACACCTCGAATCTTAAGGCATCGGAAGATACAAGGCTTGCTGTCCAAGCTGAAGTCAACAAAGTGTCCAAGCGGTTTCAGGAAGAAATGTCCGCGCTGGAAGGCTCTACTGATAGGGTTATTAACGACCTTAACCGCGATAACAAGCGGCTGCTCGTCAAAGTCAAGACCTCAGGTCTCAGCGAGCCAGATTACAGTCGATGCTTCCCTGATGGTCGAGTCGAACTACACCCAGAGACTTCTAAAAGTCTTATCCGAATAACGCAAGAAGCTGACCTTAAGGAGAAAGCTCTACAGGAAACCGTAAGGAGGTTGCGTGGCGAATAAGAAAACACCTGCCGAGAGACAGGCAGAAATGACCCAACAGATGAGGGACGACTTCGTGTTCTTCCTGTTCGTCCTGTGGAAAGCCCTATCACTTCCTTCCCCTACCCGATGCCAGATTGACATTGCTCGAAAGGTATCTAATGGGGGCAACCGCCGATTCATCCTTCAGGCTTTTCGAGGCGTGGTAAGTCGTTCCTCCTATGTGCCTTCGTGG
>NZ_JBNFNZ010000566.1:0-1383 GCF_057364525.1 Aeromicrobium sp. PFPM2_SD2 | reverse complement strand
CGCGTGCGACGTCCCCCGGGCCGCCGCCTACGAGGACGTGTGGGACGCGGCCGCGGGCGAGCGGGCCGCGGCCCAGGTCGCGGGCACCACGTACATCGACCTCAACCCATGGATCTGCCCCGGCGACACCTGCACCACGGTCATCGGCGGCGTCGTCGTCTACCGCGACGGGCACCACCTCACGCGCACGTACGTCGAGACGCTCGCCCCCCGCCTGGCCCGCGGGCTGGAGCGGGCGACGAGGGCCGACCTGCCGTCCTGACCCCCGCCCCGGTCAGGGCAGGAGCTCGTTGCGGCCGGCGACCAGCCGGCTGACCACCTGGTGCACGCGCTCGCAGGCCTGGCCGTCGACCAGCGGGAACGCGGCCGCGATGCGCTCGCGCACGTCGGCGTCGGGCTCGCCGCGCTCGACGGCGGCCGTCAGCGCCGACACCAGCGCCTCGTGGTCGGTGACGACCGGGCCGAAGCCGTCGCGCTCGATGTCGAAGTAGCCGCGCTGCACCGTGTGGCCGCCGCCGAAGAACTCGTCCTTGTCGAACTGGTAGTACACGACCTCGCGGCCCAGGTACCCCATGTCGAAGGCGATCGAGGAGTAGTCGGTCACGAGCACGGCCGCGCCGGCGAGCAGCTCGCGGATGTCGTGCTCGGCGTACGACAGCGGCTGCACGTGCGGCTCGAGCGCGAACTCGTCCAGCAGCGGCTGGAAGTTCGGGTGCGGCAGAAAGCCGATCGTCAGCCCGTGCGCCTCGGCCAGGGCACGCAGCCGCGGGTCGTTGAGCGCGTCCCGCCAGCGACGGACGTACTCGCTCGCGGCGAACCCGGGCAGCACCTCGCGCTCGTCCGAGCCCGGGCGCTGCCGGCCGAGCAGCTCGACGCGCCAGGTCGGGGCGACGAGCAGCCAGCGCGGACGGTCCTGCCGGGCGGCGGCCTCGAGCAGGGCGTCGTGGCGCGGCATGCCGGTGAGCACGACCTCCTTGCTGGAGAACCGGTACGGCGACGTCGACACGATCGCGTCGCGCTCCCCCGGGCTGGACGTCACGAGGGCGTCGATCTCCTGGTTGTTGAGCCAGCGCGACAGGTCGTTGTAGAGCACGCCGTGCTGCAGGAAGACGAACGCCCGGGTGTGCTGGCTCAGCAGGGCGTACGGCTGGGGCCGGGTGACGAACGTGCCGGCGTGCGACGAGACGAGCACCGGTGACGTGAGCATGAGCAGCCGCCAGCGCAGCGAGCCGAACACGACCAGGCGCAGCCGGGTCTCGCGGCGCAGGCGGCGGCGGTCGGGCGCGTCGGCGCCGATGACGAAGTACGACCGGCGGCGCGGGCGGTGCTCGCGCAGCCACCGGGCGAACACCTCGCCTTGTCGTTGGCCTGCGCCGGGCGGTC
>NZ_JBNFNZ010000565.1:0-1383 GCF_057364525.1 Aeromicrobium sp. PFPM2_SD2 | reverse complement strand
CGCTGCCACGCCACCTGGCCGCGGGCGGCGTGCAGAGCACGTCGTCGACTGCGAGACCGGACGCTTCCCGGCTCGGCCTGGCTGGGCAGCTGGCCCAGCACCTGGGGGCCGAGCACGTCCCGCTCGGCGAGGTGACCGCCGACGGCCTCACCTCCGTCGTGCAGGCCGCGACCGCGCCGCGCGAGGGGGTGGCCTGATGCCGCAGGGCAAGCCGCTCGTCGTCCCCGACGACGGGCTCACCACCCGCCAACGTCGCAACCGCCCGCTGCTGATGGTCCACACCGGCGACGGCAAGGGGAAGTCCACCGCCGCCTTCGGCCTGGCCATGCGGGCCTGGAACCAGGGCTGGGACATCGGCGTCTTCCAGTTCGTGAAGTCGGCCAAGTGGCGCATCGGCGAGCAGACCGTGCTCGAGCGCCTGGCCCGCCTGCACGAGGAGACCGGCGAGGGCGGCCCGATCGAGTGGCACAAGATGGGCTCGGGCTGGTCGTGGAGCCGCAAGGAGGGCACCGAGGCCGACCACGCCGCCGACGCCGCCGAGGGCTGGGCCGAGGTGAAGCGCCGCATCCAGGCCGAGCGCCACCGGCTGTACGTCCTGGACGAGTTCACCTACCCCATGCAGTGGGGCTGGGTCGACGTCGACGACGTCGTGGAGACCCTCGCGAACCGGCCCGGCACCCAGCACGTCGTGGTCACCGGACGCCGCGCCGACCCGCGCCTGCTCGAGGTGGCCGACCTGGTCACCGAGATGCAGCACGTCAAGCACCCCATGGACGTGGGCCAAAAGGGCCAGCGAGGCATCGAGTGGTGAGCCTGCCGCGCGTCCTCGTGGCCGCACCCGCGTCCGGGCACGGCAAGACGACCGTGGCCACCGGGCTCATGGCCGCGCTCGCCGCTCGGGGCCACGCGGTCTCCGGCCACAAGGTCGGCCCGGACTACATCGACCCGGGCTACCACGCGCTGGCGACCGGACGGCCGGGCCGCAACCTCGACCCGCACCTGACCGACCCGTCGCTCATGGTCCCGCTGCTGCTGCACGGGGCCCGGGGCGCGGACGTCGCCGTCGTCGAGGGCGTCATGGGCCTGTTCGACGGCCAGATCGGCGGCGACGGCTTCGCGTCCAGCGCGCACGTCGCGACGCTGACCCGGACGCCGGTCGTGCTCGTCGTCGACGTCTCGCACGCCTCGCGCAGCGTCGGTGCCGTGGTGCACGGCATGGCGACGTTCGAGCCCGGCGTCACCGTGGCCGGCGTCATCCTCAACAAGGCCGGCTCGCCCCGGCACGCCGCCGAGGCCCGGGCGGCGGTGGAGCGCACCGGCATCCCGGTGCTCGGCGTGCTGCAGCGCGACCACGGCGTCAGCGCCCCTTCGCGCCACCTGGGG
>NZ_JBNFNZ010000564.1:0-1384 GCF_057364525.1 Aeromicrobium sp. PFPM2_SD2 | reverse complement strand
TAGGGTGAGCGGCCCGGCGACGTCCCAGCCAGGTCGCGCCGAGGTCCTCGGCGGCGGCGAACGCGGCCTCCTTGGACAGGAACGCCGAGCAGCGGCGGGACGCCGGCCATCGAGCCCGCGGCGACGACCGCCACGACCATGAGCAACGGCATGCGGCGGTGCAGCCCGCTCAGCTGGCGCAGGTCGCGGGTGCCGGTCGAGCGGTCGACGACGCCGACCACCATGAACAGCGACGCCTTGAACAAAGCGTGCCCGAGCACCAGCGCGAGCCCGGCCAGGGCGGCCGAGCGCGTGCCGAGCCCCACGAGCGTCATGAGGAAGCCGAGCTGGCTCACGGTGCCGTGGGCCAGCAGCAGCTTGACGTCGTACTGCCGCAGCGCGCGCAGGCCGCCGACGATCATCGTGAGCAGGCCGAGCGAGACGAGCGAGGGGCGCCACCCGGGGGTGTCGGCGAACGCCGGGGCGAGCAGCGCGACGAGGAAGATGCCGGCCTTCACCATGGCCGCGGCGTGCAGGTAGGCGCTGACCGGGGTGGGGGCGGCCATCGCGCCGGGCAGCCAGAAGTGGAACGGGACGAGCGCGGACTTCGACACCGCGCCGGCGAGCACGAGCGCGATCGCGACGGTGACGAGCGTCCCGGACGCCGGCGGGTCGGCCAGCAGCTCGGTCGCCGAGTAGGTGCCGGTGTGCTGGCCCAGCAGGACGAACCCGACCAGCATGGCCAGGCCGCCGAACGTGGTGACCAGCAGCGCGGTCATGGCGGCGCGGCGGTTGGCGCTGCGCTCGGGGTTGTGCCCCACCAGCAGGTACGACAGCACCGTGGTCAGCTCCCAGAACACGTAGAGCAGGAGCAGGTTGTCGGACAGGACCAGGCCGAGCATGGCGCCGGCGAAGGAGACGAACACCGCCGAGAAGCGCCACAGCCCCGGGTCGCCGGCGCGGAAGTAGCTCGTGCAGTAGACGAGCACGAGTGCGCCGATGCCGGTGACCAGCAGCGAGAGCGTCCAGCGCAACGGATCGAGCGCGAGGCTCACGTCCAGGCCCAGGGTGCCGATCCAGGGGTGGTGCTCCACCTCCGTCCCGCCGGGACGGCCGTGCACCAGGAGCCAGACGAACCCGCCTGCCGGCACCAGCGCCAGGACGGGGAACGTCGCGCGGTGCAGGTAGCGAACGAGGACAGGGGCCACCGCTGCGGCGAGGAAGTGGAGCGTCAGCAGCGGCAGCATGAGGTTGGGGAAAGGGTATCGGTAGCCATGAGGACTGGGGAAATCTCGGGACCCCGTCGAGCACGCGCCCGTTGGGCCACGATCCTGGCGACGGCGCTCACCGCCGGCGTGCTGGTCGCGGTCGGCGCGCCCCGCCCAGGCGGGGACGGCGCCGGTGG
>NZ_JBNFNZ010000563.1:0-1386 GCF_057364525.1 Aeromicrobium sp. PFPM2_SD2 | reverse complement strand
GTTCGCCGCGCCGCCCGCCTCTGGCGCGGACGCGCGCAGGACCCGGCCTGGGCCCGCCCCGCCCTCCTCGGCCTGCTGGCCGCGACCTTCCTGCTGTACGTGTGGGGCCTGGGCGCGTCCGGCTGGGCCAACTCCTTCTACTCCGCCGCCGTCCAGGCCGGCTCGGACTCGTGGAAGGCGTTCTTCTTCGGCGCCTCCGACGCGGCCGGCTCGATCACCGTCGACAAGCCGCCGCTCGCGCTGTGGCCGATGGCACTGTCGGTACGGCTGCTGGGGCTGTCGTCCTGGGCCATCCTGCTGCCGCAGGCGCTCATGGGCGTCGGCACGGTCGCCCTCGTGCACGCCACCGTGCGGCGCAGCACCGGCAGCCCGGCCGCGGGCCTGCTCGCCGGCCTGGTGATGGCCACGACGCCGGTCGCGGTGCTGATGTTCCGGTTCAACAACCCCGACGCGCTGCTCGTGCTGCTGCTCACCGCCTCGGTCCACGCGACGCTGCGCGCCCTCGAACGTCCCGAGCGCGCCGTGCGCTGGCTCGTCCTGGGCGGGGCGTTCGTCGGCCTGGCCTTCCTGACCAAGACGCTGCAGGCCTTCCTGGTGCTGCCCGGCCTGGCGCTCGTCTACCTGCTGTGCGCCGCCGTGCCGCTCGGCCGGCGGCTGCTGCACCTGCTCGCCGCCCTGGCCGCGGTGCTCGTCGCCGGCGGCTGGTGGGTCGCGATCGTCGAGCTCTGGCCGGCCGGCAGCCGCCCGTGGATCGGCGGCTCGCAGACGAACTCCTTCCTCGAGCTCACCTTCGGCTACAACGGCTTCGGCCGGCTGACCGGCGAGGAGACCGGGTCGGTCGGCGGTGGCGGCGGCTGGGGCGAGACCGGCCTGCTGCGGATGTTCGGCAGCGAGGTCGCCGGGCAGGTCGCCTGGCTGCTGCCCGCCGCGTTCCTGCTGCTGGTCGCGACCGCCTTCCTGGTGCTGCGCCAGCGGACGCTGCGCACGGCGCGCACCCACCCGGTCGTGGCCTCGCTGGTGGTGTGGGGCCTGTGGCTCGTCGTCACCACGCTGACGTTCAGCCTCATGGCCGGCATCTTCCACGCCTACTACACCGTGGCCCTCGCGCCGGCCGTCGCCGCGCTCGTGGGCACGGGGGCCTGGGCGCTGTGGACGTACCGGTGGTCGCTGGCCGCCCGCTTCCTGGCCGCGGTGACCGTCGCTCTGACCAGCACGTACGCCTTCACCCTGCTCGGCGCCACGCCGGGCTTCGTGCCGTGGCCGCGCTGGCTGGTGCTCGTCGTCGGGCTCGTCAGCGCGGCGCTGCTGGTGGTCCACGCGTTCCTGCCCCGGCGCGCGGCCGTCGCCGTCATGGTGGCGGCGCTGATCGCCGTGCTGGCCGGCCAC
>NZ_JBNFNZ010000562.1:0-1401 GCF_057364525.1 Aeromicrobium sp. PFPM2_SD2 | reverse complement strand
CTCGTCGAGCGCGAGCAGCCGGCCGACGACGTCCGTGGTGCCCGGACCCCCGCCGGGGCCGGTGCCGCCGGTCGCGTGGCGGACGACGACGCGGGAGCCGATCATGTCGGAGGAGAGAGGCACGCGCCCAACCTAGGCGCGTCCATGAGGCGAGCCTCAGTCAGGCCCGCTGGCTGGACGGTAGATACTGGGGCGTACGCCCGACGAAGGAGAGACTTCCGTGACCTACGTGATCGCCCAGCCGTGTGTGGACGTCAAGGACCGCGCCTGCGTGGACGAGTGTCCGGTCGACTGCATCTACGAGGGCAAGCGGATGCTCTACATCCACCCCGACGAGTGCGTCGACTGCGGCGCGTGCGAGCCGGTGTGCCCGGTCGAGGCGATCTTCTACGAGGACGACACCCCGTCCGAGTGGAAGGAGTACTACGACGCCAACGTGAACTTCTTCGACGACCTGGGCTCGCCCGGTGGTGCGGCGAAGATGGGCGTCATCGACAAGGACCACCCGATGATCGCCGCCCTCCCGCCGCAGAACCAGGAATGAACGCCCCCGTCTCGTCGCGGTTCCCGGACTTCCCCTGGGACACCCTGGCGGCGGCGAAGGCCCGGGCCGCCGAGCACCCCGGCGGCATCGTCGACCTGTCCATCGGCACCCCGGTCGACCCGGCGCCGCAGCTCGTCCAGGACGCGCTCGCGCAGGCCGCGGACGCGCACGGGTACCCGACGGTGCTCGGCCCGGTCGCGGTGCGCCAGGCGGCCGCTGACTGGATGGCCCGCCGCTTCGGCGTCGTCGGCGTCGGCCCCGAGCACGTGCTCATGACGATCGGCTCCAAGGAGCTCATCGCCAACCTGCCGATGCAGCTGGGCATCGGTCCGGGCGACGTCGTCGTCTTCCCCGAGCGGGCGTACCCGACCTACGAGGTGGGCGCCCGCTACGCCGGCGCGACCCCGGTCGCGGCGGACTCGCTGACCCAGCTGGGCCCGCAGAAGCCGGCGCTGGTCTACGTCAACAGCCCGGCCAACCCGCACGGCCAGGTGCTCGGCCCGGACCACCTGCGCAAGGTCGTCGAGTGGTGCCGCGAGCGCGGCGCGCTGCTCGTGTCCGACGAGTGCTACCTGGAGTTCGCCTGGGACGCCGAGCCGGTCTCGGTGCTGCACCCGGTCGTCTGCGGCGGCTCGTTCGAGGGCCTGCTCGCGGTGCACTCCACGTCCAAGCGCTCGAACCTGGCCGGCTACCGCGGCTCGTTCGTGGCCGGCGACCCGGCGGTCGTCGCCGAGCTGCTCGCCGTGCGCAAGCACCTGGGCTTCATGGTGCCGACGCCGGTGCAGCACGCGATGGCGGCGGCCCTGGCCGACGACGCCCACGTCGACGAGCAGCGCGAGCTGCTACCGGGCGCGGCG
>NZ_JBNFNZ010000561.1:0-1403 GCF_057364525.1 Aeromicrobium sp. PFPM2_SD2 | reverse complement strand
GGTCGACGAAACCCGTGGGACCGAGGCTGCCCAGCAGCCGGGACGGCGTGGGTCTCGTCGTCCCCGACGAGGCGTAGCCGCGCAGCACGGCGCGGCTCATCTCGGCGTGGCGGGGCCGGCGCTGCGGGCGGCGGTCTCGTCGTCGAGCGGGACGTGGGACGCGGCGTAGCGGCCCGGGTGCTCGCGGGCGTAGTCCCGGTAGGCGTCGGCGAAGGCGCGCAGTGCGTCCTTCCCGCTGCGCCCGGCCAGGGCGTCGGCGACGCGGGTCGCCATCTCGTCCAGGGCGAGCACGGCCAACCGGGTGCGCAGGTCCGCCGAGCTGGTCACGTGCGCGTAGAGGCTGGCGACCTTGACGTCGAAGCGGCGGGCCAGCGCCGACAGGGTGACGTGCTCGAGGCCGAGCTCGTCGGCCAGCTCGGCGGCGGCCACGGTCAGGCGCTCGGCGGTCAGTCCGGCTCGGGCCATGGGTCTTCCCTCCAACCTTCAGGTGATTGCCTAAAGACTATAGGAAGCGTGCCGGCCGGGGCGCGGCGGCCTCAGTCCCAGCGCCGCTGACGCCCGCTCTTGACGTCCGAGCGCAGCTTCTTGGCGGCCAGGCGGCGCTCCTGCGAGCCCCGCGTCGGCTTGGTCGCCCGGCGCTTGCGCCGCGGAACCAGCGCGGCGGCGACCAGCTCCTCGAGCCGGGCCTTGGCCGCCTCGCGGTTGCGGTGCTGGCTGGCGTACCGCGAGGAGACCACCCGCACCACGCCGTCGGTCACGCGCGTGCTCAGCGCCGCCAGCACGTGGGCCTTCTGGACCTCGTCCAGAACGTCGCTGGCCCGCACGTCCCACAGCAGCTCGGCCTTGGTGTCGGTGGTGTTGACGTGCTGCCCGCCCGGCCCCGAGGAACGGCTGAACCGCCACGTCAGCTCGGAGTCGGGCACGCGGAGTCGGCGGTCACGGGCGGGGGTCATCACCAGCCAGGATGCCGTAGAGCCGCCGGCGCGTCTCCTCCAGCAGGGCGGTGGCGCGCGCCTGCTGCTCCTCGGTGCCGGTCTTGGCGACCTGGCTCCAGGCGACGATCATCGCCTTGAGCGCCTGGCCGGACTCGGCCGAGACGTGGTGCCCGCGGGCGTGCGTCGTGGCCTCGCGCCAGGCGGCGTCCAGCCGCTCGCGGTGCTCGGCGACGTACGCCTCGCCCTCGGCGGTGAGCGACGCGGTCTTGCGTCCCTCGACCCGCTCGAACTCGACCAGCCCCTCGTCCTCCAGCTGCTGGAGCACGGGGTAGATCGAGCCGGGGCTGGGCGTCCAGGCGCCCTCCGTGCGCTCGCTGACGTCCTGGATGAGCTGGTAGCCGTGGCGCGGGCCGTCGGTCAGCAGCAGCAGGGCCGCGGCGCGCACGTCGCCGCCCCGTCCGCCGCGGC
>NZ_JBNFNZ010000560.1:0-1403 GCF_057364525.1 Aeromicrobium sp. PFPM2_SD2 | reverse complement strand
TCTCGGGCGCCATCGACGTGAAGTCCAGCAAGAACGCCGGTGTCGCCCTGCAGGGCTGACCCGACCCGCTCCAGGCCTGGCGCCCTCGAGCGCCGCGAGCACGCGCGGGCGATGGCCCGGCTGCCGTCGCGGTCGGGGTGGATGCCGTCGTAGACGCTGGAGGCGTCCAGCACCCCCGCCATGTCGACGAACTCGAAGCCGTGCGCCTGGGCCTGGCTGCGGACGATCGCGGTCACCCGCTCGGCGTGGCGGTGCGCGACCGGTCCCCACGGCGGGCCGAGCACGACGACGCGCGTCGAGACCGGCACCGTCTCCTGCACGGAGTCCATGTAGGCGTCGACCGCCTCGTCCACCATCGCGTCGGGCGCCGGCACGACGACGCCGTCGCGGCAGAACGACCAGTCGTTGCGCCCGCCCTCGAGCACGAGCAGCGAGGGCGCCGAGGCGAGCGCGCCGGTGTGCGCCGAGAACCGCACGCCGCGGCAGCGGTCGCCCTCGCGCAGGTAGCCCGACCCGGGCTGCGCGTAGCGCTCGACCGGCACGCCGAGCGCGCGTCCGACGATGCTCCACCAGCCCTGGCGCTCGTCGCCGGGCCGGTCGTTGTAGAGCGCGGTGATGGAGTCGCCCACCACCGTCATCGACGTGAACGCCGACGGTGCCGACGCCGAGCCGGCCGCGGCGGTCGTGGACGCGGGGGCCTCGCCGGACGTGGCGAGGGCGCCGAGGACGGCGCCGACGAGCAGGACGGCGGCGGCCAGGGCGGTGCGGGGGGTGAGCCAGGGGCGGGTCACGGTGGTGCTCCGGATCGTGAGGTGTGCGGGGCCAGCGTACGTCTGCCGGTCACCTCCTGGACACCACTTCGACGACTCCGTCGGCCGGTTGTTAAAACCCTCAGGAGCCCGGCCCGACGGCCGATGGTGGGCCCCGACCGGTCATGGAAGACGGAAAGGCAGGACCCATGGAGGAGATGGACGAGATCGTCCAGGAATTCCTGGTGGAGAGCTACGAGAACCTCGATCAGCTCGATCGGGACCTCGTGGCGCTCGAGCAGGAGCCCGGCTCCCGCGACCTGCTGGGCAGCATCTTCCGCACGATCCACACGATCAAGGGCACCAGCGGCTTCCTGGCCTTCAACAACCTCGAGTCCGTGACGCACGTCGGCGAGAACCTGCTCGCCCGCCTGCGCGACGGCAAGATGTCGATGACGCCCACGACGACCGACGTGCTGCTCGCGATGGTCGACACCGTCCGTGCGCTGCTCGCCGCGATCGAGGAGCGGGGCACCGAGGAGGGCGTCGAGGTCGCCGCCTCCGTCGCCGCCATCACCGCCGTCCTGGAGGGGCCGCGAGCCCGCCGCCACCCCGGTCGCCGACCTGCTGCCCGAGGCGTCCGCTCCGGCCGAG
>NZ_JBNFNZ010000559.1:0-1403 GCF_057364525.1 Aeromicrobium sp. PFPM2_SD2 | reverse complement strand
TGTCGCGCACGTGGGACGCCTGCTCGCGGGCCTGGTCGGCGAGGTCCGGCGCGTCCTCGCGCACGCGCCGCGCCGTGCGGACGATCTGCTCGTACCGGCCGCGTCCGGCCCGGGTCCCGAGCACGTACCCGGTCGCGAAGGCGGCGGCGTTCAGGATCTTGCTCATCGAGGGTCCTCTCGTCGTGGGGCTGGCCGTGCCGTACCCACCGCCCGGCGATCTATGCACCCGCCGGACGCGACCGGCGGCCGCCCCGCGTGGGGACGGCCGCCGGTCGCGGACGAGGACGGGACTCAGCCCGTGATGACGTCCAGGGCGTAGGGGACGCCGGAGTCCGTGAGGTACTGGACCTGCAGCGTCCGCGTCGTCCCGCAGCGTCGGTAGTCGCGGGCCTCCCAGATCGTCGAGCCGCCGAAGTGCTCGGCCAGGTCCGCGAAGTAGGTGCTCCACTCCGGGTCGTCGGCCCACAGCTCCTGCATCTGGGCCAGCGTGCCGCGGTCGACGCGCGTGCCCGAGGTGCCGAACCGCTTGTTGACCTGGCTCGACGTGTGCGGCTGCTGGGAGTCCGACGTCAGCTCGAAGATGGTCAGGACGGCCTTGGCGTCCGCGGGGGTCGCGCAGTTCTTCGCGCCCTGGCGCACCGTCACGCGGTGCGTGGCCTTCTTGGTGCGGACCTTGGCCTTCTTGCTCGGGCGGTACTTCACGACGGTCGTGACCCGGTACGAGCCGGCCTTGAGGCGGGCGCTGGAGCGGGAGCGGACGACCGTGCGGCTGCCCTGCTTGACCGTGATGCGCGACGAGACGATCTTGACGCCCTTGCTCTTGGTGACGCGCGGCTTCACCGTCGTCGTGCCCAGGTAGGGGGCCACGGCGGGCTTGGGGGCCGAGATCCGGACCGCGGGGGCGGCCGAGGCCGGACTCGCGGCGAGGGACAGGGTCCCGGCCGCCAGGACGGTGGCCAGGAGGGTGATGAGGGCGCGACGCATCGGGTTCCTTCGTGCAGGGGTGGGGCAAACCCCGCCATCCTCCCCGATCCGGCCGTCGTTCGGGCGAGAACAGGCAAGTCCGTCCCGATAGGCTCGGGCCCATGCCTGAGACGTCCGGACGTGCCCGCGCCCTGGAGGCCGCCCGCGCCCG
The DNA here is from genome assembly GCF_057364525.1 of Aeromicrobium sp. PFPM2_SD2. Classification (NCBI taxonomy): domain Bacteria; kingdom Bacillati; phylum Actinomycetota; class Actinomycetes; order Propionibacteriales; family Nocardioidaceae; genus Aeromicrobium; species Aeromicrobium sp. PFPM2_SD2. The sequence goes on along the minus strand of NZ_JBNFNZ010000559.1, from coordinate 268 downwards.
CGGCCTGTCCGTGGAGCCCGTGCAGCTCCCCCGCGTCCGCTCGCTGGAGGAGGCGGCCGCCGCGCTCGGCGTCGAGCCGCGCGACGTCGTCAAGACGCTGGTGGTCAAGCGCGCCGACGACGACTTCCTGCTCGTCCTGGTGCCCGGCGACCGCCAGCTGGCCTGGCCGAGGCTGCGCGCCCTCGTCGGCGCGAACCGGCTGCAGCTGCCCGACGCCGAGGTCGCTCTCGCGGCGACGGGCTACGCCCGCGGCACGATCACCCCCCTC
>NZ_JBNFNZ010000558.1:0-1403 GCF_057364525.1 Aeromicrobium sp. PFPM2_SD2 | reverse complement strand
GACCGGTCCTGAGCGCGTCCGCACAGCACGACTCCGCCCCGGTCGGTCCGGGGCGGGCGTCGTCCGCGCGGTCGATCAGTAGCCGCGCGGGGGAGCGGTGCCGTCGCCGCGGCTTCGCTGCTGCCCCAGGAGGAAGAAGGAGAACAGGAAGCCCAGCACGGCCACGCCCATGAGGATGTAGCCCACCATCGTCAGGTCGACGCCGCTGATGGCGTCCTGGACGGCGAACGCGAGGATCGCGCCGACGGCCAGCAGGAACAGGGATCCACCGATGTACATGTGCTCGCCTTTCGTGCGGGTGCCCCGAACGGTAGGCCCGGCTGCCGTCGTCCGCACCTCGGCCGAGCGGGCGGGCGCGTGTGACCGGTGCCTCGGTTCGGTGTGACCGGCGCCTCCTATGCTCGCAGCGACGCCCGGCGACGGGACCGCGACGAAAGGACACGCCCGTGGGAGAGCTCGTGCGCCTGGAGGTGACCGACGGCGTCGGCACCATCCGGCTGGACCGGCCCAAGATGAACGCCCTCAACGCCCAGGTGCAGGAGGAGATCCTCGCCGTGGCGCAGGAGGCCGACCGCCGCGACGACGTCGCCGCCGTGGTCGTCTACGGCGGCGAGCGGGTCTTCGCCGCCGGCGCCGACATCAAGGAGATGGCGACGATGTCGTACGCCGAGATGGCGCGCCACGGCCAGACCCTCCAGGCGTTCACCCGGGCCCTGGCCGCGATCGGCAAGCCCACGGTCTCGGCCATCACCGGCTACGCGCTCGGCGGCGGCTGCGAGGTCGCGCTGGCCACGGACGTCCGGTTATGCGCCGACGACGCGAAGCTCGGCCAGCCCGAGATCCTGCTCGGCATCATCCCCGGCGCGGGCGGCACACAGCGCCTGGCCCGCCTGGTCGGGCCGTCGGTCGCGAGGACCTCATCTTCACCGGCCGCCAGGTCGACGCCCAGGAGGCGCTCGCCCTCGGCCTGGTCGACCGGGTCGTGCCGAAGGAGGAGGTCTACGACGAGGCGGTCGCGTGGGCCAGCCGGTTCGTCGGCGGCCCGGCGCTCGCGCTGCGGGCGGCCAAGGACGCCGTCGACCGCGGCCTCGAGGTCGACCTGCAGACCGGCCTGGAGATCGAGCGCCAGGCCTTCACCGCCCTGTTCGCGACCGACGACCAGCGCGCCGGGATGCAGTCGTTCATGGAGAACGGACCGGGCAAGGCGACGTTCACCGGTCGGTGAGGACGAGCGGCCGACCCCCGGGAGTGCTTCCATCGACTCCCGGGGGACACGCACGAGGGAGGGGACCGATGACCAGCGCCACGCCCGGCACGCCCGCCGGGGGAGACGCCGACGGACGTCCGCCGCTGCGTGACGTCGTGCCGCAGTGGCCGGTGACGGCCGGCGACGTCGTCGCCGC
>NZ_JBNFNZ010000557.1:0-1405 GCF_057364525.1 Aeromicrobium sp. PFPM2_SD2 | reverse complement strand
GGCGGCGCGAGCGCTCCAGCTCGCGCACGCCGCTCGTGGTGTCGACCGCCCGGGCAGCAGGCCGTTGACCCGGACGCCCTGCGGGCCCAGCTCGTCCGCGAGGGTCTTGGCCGCCATGGCCAGTCCGGGACGCAGGCCGTTGCTGAGGCCGAGCCCGCCGATCGGCTGCTTGACCGACGTGGACAGGACGAACGCGATGGAGCCGCCGTCCTCGCCGAGGGCTCCCGCGACCGCGCGCGCGACGCGCATGCCGCCGACCACGATGCTCTCGAAGGCCGCGCGCCACTGCTCGTCCGTGGCCTGCGAGACCGGTCCGGCCGGCGGGCCACCGACGCTGACGAGGGGCGCCGTCCAGCCGGCCGAAGCGCTCGATCGCGGCGTCCACGAGGGGCCTGGGCGGTGGCGGGGTCGGCGTTGTCGAGCGCGAGGCCGTGGGCCCGCTCGCCGAGCGCGGCGACGGTCGCGTCGACGCTGTCCTGCGAGCGGGAGGACACGACGACGTTCGCCCCCTCCGCGACGAGCACCTCCGCCGTGGCGCGGCCGAGGCCGCGCGTGCCGCCGGTGACGAGGAAGGTGCGTCCGCTGAGTCCGAGGTCCATGCCGTCACCGTAGCCCCGTCCGTTCACCCGGACGCGCCATGATCGGCTCGTGAGCACGACAGGACCGCTGCAGCGACGTCTGGGCCTGCCGAGCGCGCTCGTCATCGGGGTCGGGTCGATGCTCGGGGCGGGGGTCTTCGTGGCGCTCGCCCCGGCCGCGCGGCTGGCGGGGGACGCGCTCGTGGTGGCACTGGTGCTCGCCGCCCTCGTGGCGACGGCGAACGCGTCCTCGATGGCGGTGCTGGCGGCGCGGTGGCCGCAGTCGGGCGGCGCCTACGTCTACGGCCGCGAGGCGCTGGGACCGGTGTGGGGCTACCTCGCGGGTGTCGCGTTCGTGGTGGGGAAGCTGGCCTCGTGCGCCGCGATGGCGCTGGCCGTCGGCACCTACGCGTGGCCGTCGCACGCCCGCGTCGTGGCCCTCGCGCTCGTGCTGGCGCTCACGGCGCTGGGCTGGTGGGGCGTGCAGCGAACGACGGCCGTGATGGCGGTGGTCGTCGCCCTGGTGCTGATGGTGCTGGCCGCGGTGGTGGTCGTCGGGCTGCGCGCGCCCGCGTCACCGACCGCCGGCCGGCGATGGGGCGGGCGGCGTGCGGGACGTGCTGGCCGCCGCGGGCGTCCTGTTCTTCGCGTTCGCCGGGTACGCGCGGTGGCCACGCTCGGGGAGGAGGTGCGCGACCCGTCCCGCACCGTGCCGCGCGCCGTCGGCGTCGCGCTGGGGCGTGGTGCTGGTCGTGTACGCCGCGGTGACGTGGACGGGCGTCCGCGTCCTCGGGTCCGACCTAAAAAAAAAAAGGCCTCGGCCACCG
>NZ_JBNFNZ010000556.1:0-1425 GCF_057364525.1 Aeromicrobium sp. PFPM2_SD2 | reverse complement strand
GCGCTGGCGTGGACCCACTGACCTATGTTCCTATTGCCGGACAGGTAGGTAAAGGCGGCAAGCTGGTTAACAAGATGTTCACCGTGGCTGCTCAGTCTGGTGCGTTGGCTGGCGCGTCTGAGATTGCTCGTACCTCTGTTGCTGGTGGAGATACTCACGTTGCTGAGGCAATTATGGGCGGTGCTCTCTTCGGTGGAGGCATGGCTGCCATCGGGGACGCTATTGGCAAGGTTCTTGGAAAGTCGACCAATGAGTTCGCTGGTCCAGCTACACGTCTTGAGGCACGTGAGACTGCTCGCAACGTTGATGGTCAGGACCTGTCGCGTCTACCAATCCGTGAAGGAGAGGAGACCTTCAGTCACCAAGGCGTTAAGTTTGCTGACGTTCCTAACGAGCCGGGAAGTGTTCGACTTGGAAGATGGTTCAATCCTGATTGGCGAGAACCCACTGAACCCTAAGACACGCCAAGTCTTCGACGAGGTGATTGAGCCTGAACGTGCTGCTGCTGGTGTAAACCTTGGTGGACTTACCGAGATTGGCTTGAAGCTCTTGAGGTCTGAGAACCCTGAGATTCGCGGACTTGCAGCTGACTTGGTGCGTTCCCCTACAGGTATGCAGTCAGGTGCTAGCGGGAAGATTGGGACTACAGCGTCAGACGTATTCGAGAGACTTCGTGCAGTGGACCATCGGTTCTACAACGACATCGACGATGCGGTGACTGAGGCCCTGAAGGACCCATACTTCCAGACCAACTTCAACCGTGACACCGGGGCGTTCCGTCAGGACGTCTACCAGCGTGTAGCTCTGGCTATCGAGGACGGAAGCGGGAACCTGAAGTCTGAGCTGACTCCGGGAGAACATGAAGGTCTACGACCTGCTGAAGAACCAGTTCGACGCCAAGCGTGAGATGATGGAGAACCCTGCGATGTTCGGTCGTGTGGACGCTAAGTCTATCTTCCCCGGCAGCCGTTTCAAGGGGACATACGTTCCTCACGTTTACAGCAACCAGATGAAGGAGCTGTACATCAAGGAGCTTGGAAGCCCTGAGGCGCTTCAAGAAGCAATCAAGAAGTCGTGGCTCACGAGCTATGCGTCAAGACCTGAGGTCAAATCGCGGGTGGACGAGGCCTTGATGGAAGCTGACCCTAATCTGACTCCAGAAGGACTTGCGGCTGCGGTAGATAAGTACGCCAATGATAAGGCTTACGGCATATCCCACACCGACCTATTCGAGCGCTGTCTGTCATGGAAGAGAACATCAACGGTCTGGTGGGTCTGGAGAACAACAACTTCCTTGAGGCCCGTAACCTGTTCGATAGCGATATGTCTATCATCCTGCCAAACGGTCAACCGTTCAATGTGAACAGTCTCCGTGAGTGGGACATGGATAAGATTGTCCCGGCGTATAACCGTCGAGTCAATGGG
>NZ_JBNFNZ010000555.1:0-1426 GCF_057364525.1 Aeromicrobium sp. PFPM2_SD2 | reverse complement strand
GCCGCTCAACGCCCTGCTCGCGCTCGCCCCGCCCGCCCCTGCGCGAGGCCCTGCTCGTCGCCTTCCTCGACCGCCTCACCCGGTAGTCCCTCCCCTCCTCGCTGGGAGTGACGTTGTGCACGCGACACGCCGGTGCGGGCGTGCACAACGTCACTCCCAGCGATCTCCCGTGCCCGTGGGAGGGGGACGCCGGGCCGCCTGGGTAGGTTGACGCTCGTGAGCGACTGGACCGTCACCCCGCACCTGACCGGCAGCCACGTCGAGCTGGTGCCGATGCGCCGCGACCACGCCCCCGCGCTGCTCGCGGCGGCCGACGACGACGCCGTCTTCGCCTGGCTGCCCGTGGACCGGCCGCGCGTGCTCGCCGACGCCGAGGCCATGGTCGAGCGGGCGCTCAGCGCGCCCGGTCACGCCTGGGTGCAGGTCGACCGGGCCAGCGGCGACGTCGCGGGCATGACGACCTACTACGACGTGAGCGAGACGGCCCGCACGGTGGCCATCGGCTGGACGTGGCTGGGCCGCCGGTTCTGGCGCACCGGCGTCAACACCGAGGCCAAGCTGCTGCTCCTGCGCCACGCGTTCGACGAGCTCGGATGCGTCCGGGTCGTCTGGCACACCGACGAGCACAACCACCGCTCGCAGGCGGCCATCGCCCGGCTCGGCGCGCAGCGCGAGGGCGTGCTGCGCAAGCACAAGCAGCGCCGCGACGGCTCGTGGCGCGACACCCACCTGTTCTCGATGCTCGACGACGAGTGGCCCGAGGCGCGTCAGGCGCTCGAGCGCCGGCTGCGCGAGCGCTGAGCCAGGGCGGTCAGCACCGCCAGCGCCCCGGTGACGACCGGGACGACGAACGCCCCCGTGTGCCCGTGGTCGTCGGCCAGGCGTCCGGCCACCGACGAGCCGAGCGCGTAGCCGATGCCGGTGGCGCCGGCCAGCAGCGTCATCGCCGCGCCCACGCGGTTCTCGGGCACGATCTGCCCCGCGAGCGCGAAGTTGCTGATCATGTACGGCGCGACGGCGCACCCCAGCAGCAGGACGACGAGCACGAGCTGGCCGATGGTGTCGGCGGGCAGCAGCGGCGCGGCGAGCACGGTCAGCGCCACCGCCGCCACGAGCGAGCGGGTGGCGTAGCCGACGCGCTCGGGGACCGCGGCCATCGTGAGCCCGGCCGCCACGCTGCCGACGCCGAGCACGGCGTGGACGATGCCCGCCACGCCCGGCTCCCCCGCCGCCGTGGTAAGGGCCGTCGTGCCGGTCTGCACCGACCCGAACAGCACGCCCACCAGCCTGGCGAGGAGCGAGGAGCACGAAGGCGGTGGTGAGCAGCCGGCCCCGAGACCCGCCGCCGCGCCGCGGTCGACCTTGGTCAGCGCCGCGGTGGGGTGCACGGCGAACAGCGTCCCGAAGACCGCGACGCAGGCCCCGG
>NZ_JBNFNZ010000554.1:0-1429 GCF_057364525.1 Aeromicrobium sp. PFPM2_SD2 | reverse complement strand
CGCCAGCGGACGCACGGTGCCGTCGGACGTCGTCGTGCTGGGGCGAGGTCGGGCTCGCCGGCGAGGTGCGTCCGGTCGCCAACCTCGAGACGCGGCTGCGCGAGGCGGCCCGCATCGGGCTCACCCGCGCGGTGGTCCCGGCCGGCGGTCCGCGGCCGTCCGTGGCCGGCATGAGCACCGTCGCGGTGGCCTCCGTGGAGGAGGCGCTGGGCGTCCTGGCCACGGCACCCACGCCGACTCGCCTGCGCGCCCCTAGACTGAGCCCCGACCGTTCGCACGTCAGCAAAGGCCCCGCCCATGGCAACCTCCGACCGCACCGGCGACGCCACCGCGGCCCGCCTGCGCAGCACCTCGCCGCCGTCGCGCCCGGCACGGCGCTCCGCGAGGGGCTCGAGCGCATCCTGCGCGGCCGCACCGGCGCCCTCGTCGTGGTCGGCGGTGACCGGCAGGTGGAGGCGCTGTCCACCGGCGGCTTCGCCCTCGACGTGCCGTTCACGGCCACCGGCCTGCGCGAGCTGGCCAAGATGGACGGCGCGATCATCCTCGACAAGGACGTCACCCGCATCCAGCGGGCGGCCGTCCACCTCATGCCCGACCCGTCGATCCCGACCGAGGAGTCCGGCACCCGCCACCGCACCGCCGACCGGGTCGCGCGGCAGACCGGCGTCCCCGTCATCTCGGTGTCGGCCTCGATGCACATCATCGCGCTGTACCTGGACGACACCCGCTACGTGCTGGAGGACGCGAGCGTCGTCATCGCCCGCGCCAACCAGGCGCTGGCGACGCTCGAGCGCTACCGCACCCGCCTGGACGAGGTCACCGACGCGCTGTCCGCGCTCGAGATCGAGGACCTCGTCACCGTGCGCGACGTCGCCGCGGTCGCCCAGCGCCTGGAGATGGTCAGCCGCATCGCCGGCGAGATCGAGACCTACGTGCTCGAGCTCGGCACCGACGGACGCCTGCTGGCCCTGCAGCTCGAAGAGCTCATCAGCGGCGTCGACACCGAGCGCGAGCTGCTGGTGCGCGACTACCAGCCCGCCGGCCGCGCAAGCGCAGCACCGAGGACGTCCTGGAGGAGATGGCCGCCATCGACTCCAGCTCGCTGGTCGACCTGGGCAAGGTCGCCCGCGCCATGCGCATCGGCACCGAGGACACCCTGGACAACGCGCTCGCTCCCCGCGGCTACCGCCTGCTGGCCCGCGTGCCGCGCCTGCCCGGCGCCGTCGTCGACCGCCTGGTCGACCACTTCGGCTCGCTGCAGAAGCTGCTCGCCGCCAGCATGGAGGACCTGCAGACGGTCGAGGGCGTCGCGACCTGCGGGCCCGCAGCCGTCCGCGAGGGGCTGTCGCGCCTCGCGGAGTCGAGCATCCTCGAGCGATACGTCCTGCGCTCAGCCCGCCGCGTCGGGGCTCGGGCGTGCACTCACCCG
>NZ_JBNFNZ010000553.1:0-1434 GCF_057364525.1 Aeromicrobium sp. PFPM2_SD2 | reverse complement strand
CCGCCGCCCGCGGTCCGACGAGCCGGCCGGACGCGCCGACGGCGTGGTGGCCGGTCGCGGTGGGCGTGCTGGTGGTGGCCGCCGTGATCGCGGCGTTCGTGCTGCTCGGCAACCGGGGCGAGACCGTGCCCGACGTCCCGCAGGACGTCCCCTCGGAGCTGCGCGACCCGCTGCAGCAGCTGCACGACTCGGTCGAGGAGGCGGGCCAGTGAGTGCCATGACGATGCGCCACCGGCTCGCGGCCGCGGCCACGACGACCGTCCTGAGCCTGGGCCTGCTCGCGGGCTGCGGGGGCGAGGACGACCCGCTGGCGCCGCTCTACGAGACGCTCGGCCAGATCGACGACAGCATCGTCGCCGGCGAGTACGACCGGGCTCGCGACCAGGTCGCCGACCTGCTCGACCAGGTCAGCCAGGCCCGCACGGACGGCGACATGACGAAGCCGGACGCCACCCGCATCCGCGCGGCCGCGAAGGACCTGCGCGCGCAGCTCGCCGAGCAGGAGGACGAGGCCGAGGAGCCGACCGAGACGCCGACGACGCCGGCGCCCACGACCGACTCGTCCTCCGACGAGGACGAGAAGGAGCGCGAGAAGGCCGAGCGCGAGGCGGAGAAGGAGCGCAAGAAGGCCGAGCGCGAGGCCGAGAAGGAGCGCAAGGAGCGCGAGAAGGAGGCCGAGAAGAGCCAGACGCCCGCGCCCGAGCCGACGACCGACGCGCCGACGACCGAGCCGCCGGCGTCCGACTCCGGTGGCGACGACACGGGCGACGCCGGCGACGAGGGCTGAGCCGAGCTCGTCCTTTTCGGGGACGGGCGCCGGGTCGGTGCGCGAGCATGGGGCGTCCGCGACGGTCGCGGACTGAACGGAGTCACTCATGCGCGTGCCGCGTCTCGATGCCCGTTCCCTGCTGCTCCTCGGCGTCCTGCTGATCGCCGCCGGGGTGGTGCTGCAGCTGGGCGTCTACCAGTGGGGCTGGTTCGGCGACGAGTGGTACGCCGTCCTCGGCGACGGCGTGGGCCTCAGGTTCTACGCCTTCACCGTGCTGAGCCAGGTGCTCGGGCCGCTCGGCGTGGCCTTCGTGGCGGGCGCGTTCGTGCTGGCCGCGCTGGCGCCGCGAGCGGCGGCCGAGACGAGCGACCCGGCCTGAGGTTCTGGGGACTTTCCCTGGTCTTCGAACGCGTGTTCGAGTAGACTGAGGCATGGCCTCGGGGGACGTCATCGACCAGCTTCGCAGCGCGGCGCACGCGCTCGGCGGTCACGCGCGTCCGACCGACCGGCTCCGCGCGATCCAGCGGGCGCAGGACGCGCTCGACGCCGCGAAGGCCGAGGCCGTCCTCGAGCTCGAGGAGTCGCGCGGGTTCGAGGACGAGGTCGTCCACCCCCGAAGGCCTGGCTCGCGCGCGAGCTGCGGCTCGACCCGGCCGAAGCCGGTG
>NZ_JBNFNZ010000552.1:0-1437 GCF_057364525.1 Aeromicrobium sp. PFPM2_SD2 | reverse complement strand
CGGCCTCACCTGGCCGCCGGCGGTCGTCCTCGACCTGCGCTCGGCCGGCGAGCTCGGCGACGTCCACCCGCTGGCGTCCACCGGCGCCCGCGTGGTGAACGTCCCGCTGCTCGAGGCGCTGCGTCCCGACGCCCACCCGGTGCGCGACCTCACCGACCTGTACCGCGTGATGCTCGACCAGTCCGCGCCGCGCTTCGTCGACGTGCTGCGCGAGGTGGCCGCGTCCGACGGCCCGGCCCTGCTGCACTGCGCGGCCGGCAAGGACCGCACCGGCGTCAGCGTCGCGCTGGTGCTGCGGCTCGTGGGCGTCGAGCACGAGCACGTCGTCGCCGACTACCTGGCCACCGAGAAGGAGTACGACGCGATCGACGCGCGGCTCAGCCAGGGCCCCGGCGCGGCGCACCGCGCGCAGCTGCCGGCCTCGTTCTTCACCACGCCGGTCGAGGCCATCGAGAGCGTCCTCGAGCGCTGGGACGGGGTCGACGGCGGGGTCGAGGGCTGGGCCGTGCGGGCCGGGGCCGACGCCGCGCTGCTCGACCGGCTCCGCGCCACGCTGGTCGACTGAGCGTCCGTCCGGGCCGGACGACGGTTCGGCACCTGTTCACCGCGCGTCCGCCCGGCTGACCGCCGGACCGTGCTCTGCTGGGCCCATGAGCACTCGGGGGAGCCGCTCCACGCGGCTGCACGTCATCCGTCCACTCGCCGGTCTCGCGCTCGCGGCCGGCCTGATCCCGCTCGGGGCCGGCGCGGCCTCGGCCGACCCGCACGACCGCGGGCACCACCACGACGAGGCGGCACCGGTCGTCATCGCCCATCGCGGCGCCTCCGGACACCGGCCCGAGCACACGCTCGAGGCCTACCGCGTCGCCATCCGCCAAGGCGCGGACTTCATCGAGCCCGACCTCGTCCCGACCAAGGACGGCGTGCTCGTCGCCCGGCACGAGAACGAGATCGGCACCACCACCGACGTCGCGCAGCACCCGGAGTTCGCCGACCGGCGCGCCACCAAGACGATCGACGGCGTGCCCGTGACCGGCTGGTTCACCGAGGACTTCACCCTGCGCGAGCTGCGCACGCTGCGGGCCAAGGAGCGTCTGCCGCAGGTGCGTCCGGGCAACACCGCCTACGACGGACGCTTCACGGTGCCGACGCTGGACGAGGTGCTGGACCTGGCGAAGCGGGCGTCGCGGCGCGAGGGGCGGACCATCTCGGTCTACCCCGAGACCAAGCACCCCACCTACTTCGACTCGATCGGGCTGTCGCTGGAGGAGCCGCTGGTGCGCACGCTGCGCCGGCACGGGCTGAACGGTCCGAAGGCGCCGGTGATCATCCAGTCCTTCGAGACCGGCAACCTGCGCGAGCTCGAGCGACGCACCCGGGTGCGGCTGGCCCAGCTCGTCGACGCCGCCGGCGCCCCGTACGACCTGCGCGCCGCGG
>NZ_JBNFNZ010000551.1:0-1443 GCF_057364525.1 Aeromicrobium sp. PFPM2_SD2 | reverse complement strand
CGGCGAGGTCGACCGGCCCGCGGCCCCACCCCGTCGAGCGCCCGCTCGAGTCGGCGGCCATGACGTCGACGCTGTAGGCCCCGGGCCAGTCGCTGCGCCTGCCCGCGCAGCGACAGCGCCAGCACGTCACGGTCCGTGCCCAGCGCGCGCGACCACGTCCCACGTCCGGGCGGTGTCGCCCGTACCGGGCAGCAGGACGAGCGGGACGGGCCGGGTGCGGTCGGCCGGCTGGTGCAGCAGGCCGCGCAGGCGCACGTCCCCGGCGTCGAGCTCGATCGGCCTCATGCCCGCAGCATGCCCGCGCCCGGGTGCACCTCGGGGGAGGGCGCGGCCTAGACCGGTTCGTCGACCTCGACCGGCCGCCGGACGTCCGTGCCGTCGCCCTGCAGGGCGTCCATGACGTCCTTCATCGGCAGCACCTTCGTGCCGGCCAGCAGCATGAGCGCCTCGACCTTGGCGGCGCTGCGTGAGACGAACGGCGCGCTGCGCACCGGGTTGTCGCCGATGCGCTCGCCCTCGTCCATCGACGTGAGGGCGCGCTGGGCCTGCTCGACCACGTCGTGCAGGTGCCGTCGCAGGTCGCCGGCCTCCGTCCGCAGGGTGTTCGCGAGGAAGGCGTTGACGTTGCTCATGAGGTCCTCTCGTCGGCGCGACCCATCCGTGGTCGTCGACTCCATCGGCGTCCGGACGCGCGACCTGAGTGCCCACCGGCGGGAGCCGGCTTCGCTAGGCTGCGGGCGGAGCCGCGGCGCACGCCCGGCTCCCCGGGGCGGTAGCTCAGCCGGTCAGAGCAGAGGACTCATAATCCTTGGGTCGTGGGTTCGAGCCCCACCCGCCCTACTCGTGGAGGTCCGCCGCCAACGGGCCGTCAAGGACGCCGGGTGCGGCGTCAGGACGGCGTCAAGGTCGTCGCCCGAGCCTTCCGACCGCCGCCGGTCGTCCCTAGCGTCGAGGCATGCACCGCGCGACGATCGACGTCCGGCCGCTGGGGGAGCGCGACCACGACGTCTGGCTCCAGCTGTACCGCGACTACGTCCCGTTCCACGGCCACGACCGGCAGGCCGCTCGGGCCGAGGTCGTCTGGGGCTGGCTCATGGACCCGCGCCACGAGCTCGAGGGCGTGGTGGCCGAGTGGGCTGGGACCCGGGTCGGGCTGGCCCACCTGCGGGTGTTCGGGCGTCCGCTCACGGCACCGGCCGGCGGGTTCCTGGACGACCTGTACGTCGTCTCCTGGGCCCGGTCCGGCGGCGTCGCCGACGTCATGCTGGACGCCCTGCGGGCGGAACGGCGCGACCGCGGATGGACGATCGTCCACCTCGTCGCGAACGGCGCGGACCGGCACGGTGGCTCCGCGTTCGAGCGGGTCGCGACACGCACCACCTGGGTCGCCGCCTGACGCGCCCGTCCGGACGCCCCCTGGGGCCGCCGCACGGCACTCACGCA
>NZ_JBNFNZ010000550.1:0-1452 GCF_057364525.1 Aeromicrobium sp. PFPM2_SD2 | reverse complement strand
CCAGGCCGAAGCGACCAGGCCGTCCGGGCGCAGGCGCAGCGCGGTGTCCAGCGTGACGTCGGCGGCCTCCAGGCCGGACTCGCCCGGGATGTCGAAGCACCAGCGCAGCACGACGCCCAGGTCGCGCTCGGCCCGCCGGCGCGCGTCCTCGACCGCCTCGCAGTACGCCTCGGCGGCGATGCCGCGGACGATCGACGTGTACGGCGTCAGGGTCAGCTCGGCGTAGCGCACCTGCTGGGCGGCCAGGTCCTGCGCCACCTCGTAAGTGAGGGTCCAGACGTCCTCGGGCGTGCGCACCAGGTCGACGACGGACAGGTAGACCTCGATGAAGTGCGCGAAGTCGGTGAACGTGAAGTAGTCGGCGAGCGCCGCGGGGTCGGCCGGGACGGGCGAGGAGCCGGCGTGCCGCGCGGCCAGCTCGGCCACGGTGCGCGGCGAGGCGGACCCGACGTGGTGGACGTGGAGCTCGGCCTTGGGCAGGCCGGCGGCGAAGCGGTGCAGGTCGCTCATGCCGCGGAGTCTGGCACGCGGGCCCGAGCCAGGCACCCTGGGGCTTTCGTTGCCGAAACCGTTTTCCTGGCCTCCTGATCGGGTTACATTGTCGGCGCCGAGACCGGCGGCCCCCCGCCGCGACCCGAACCAGGAGCGACCCGAACGACCCACTGACGACCCCCGACGCCCCCGCGGGAGCCCGCATGCACACCCCCGATGCTGCGCAGATCGCCCAGACCGTCGCCGCGATGCTCGACGCCCCGGAGAGCTCGCTGCTCGTCGTGGGCGAGCCCGGCTCCGGGAAGTCGCACCTGCTGGACCGGCTGCGCGCCCATCCGAGCCTGGCCACCGTCGTGGTGCGGGCCAACCCGGTGGAGGCGGGGTTCCCGGTCTCCGGGGTCTCGGCCATGCTCGCCGAGCTGCGCGGCGACCACCGCGGCGAGCTCGTGCGCCACCTGGACGTGCGCAGCGACGACCCGGTCGGCCTGTTCGCGGCCGGCCACGACCTCGTCGCGCTGCTGGCCGGGATGCGGCTGCCGCCCACCCTCGTGCTGCTGGACGACGTCGACCTCATGGACGAGGTGAGCCAGAGCCTGCTCGGCACCGTGGCCAGCCGCCTGCCCGGCACCAACCTGCGGATGGTCCTGACCTCCACGACGCCGCCGGCGGGCGGCCCGTTCGCGGCGCTGCGGACGCTCACCCTCGCCCCGCTGAGCCACTACCGCAGCCAGGAGCTGGTCCAGACGCTCATCGGCGACGCCGACCCGGCGCTCGTCCCGATCGTCGCCCACTTCGCCGGCGGCAACCCCAAGCTCCTGACCGAGCAGCTGAGCCTGCTCGGCAGCGACCAGCTCGACGGCAGCACCCGGCTCGCCCTGCCGCTGCGGCCCAGCCCCACCCTGGACGCGGTGGCCGAGAAGCGGCTCAACGGGGCTCGAGCCGCGCTGCGCCGTCCGCTCG
>NZ_JBNFNZ010000549.1:0-1462 GCF_057364525.1 Aeromicrobium sp. PFPM2_SD2 | reverse complement strand
CGACCAGCCCCGTGCCCCAGGACGGGGTCGCCGACCTCGAGGCGACCATCCCGGACGCCCGGCGGGTGACCGTGGAGGCCGGGCACCTCGTCCACGAGCGGGAGCCGGAGCGGTTCGTCGCCGCCGTCCGCGCCTTCCTCGACGAGCCCGCCTAGGCGCCGGCGTCGTAGTAGATCGCGCCGCCGTCGACCCGCGCGCCCTCCGACGGCTCGTGGGGTGTCCGGCGCCCGTCGTGGCCGAGGTGCTCGACCTTCCGGTCGCGCAGCAGGACGAGCGCGTCACTCACCATGCGTCGGTGGCAGCGCCACCACAGGCTCTCGCTGCACAGGAACGCCGCGGCGCCCGCGGCGTCGTCGGCGGTCGCGACGAGCGCGTCGAGGCCCTCCGTGAACTCGGCGGTGCGCATGTGCGCCGCGTACCCGCGGAAGGCCTCGACCCGCCACCAGCGGTCGACGTCGGGCGCGTCCTTCGGGACGCGGCGCCGCCCGCCCAGGCGCGGGTCCCACCGGTAGCCGATGCCGGCGTCCGGCAGCCACTGCGCCATCGCGTCTGTCGACACGTCGGGGTTGCGCCGGCTGCCAGGGAAGCGGCGGACGTCCACGACGTCGCTGACGCCGGCCGAGCGCAGGAGCGCGGCGAGCTCCTCGCGGTCGGCCGTCCCGTGACCGACGGACAGGAGCTCACCCACGTCCGGACGGTGCCCCGGCACGAGCGACCGCAAACCCCCGCGGTGGCCGCGGGCGTTCCTAGGATGTCGCCATGAGCCCGGCAGCCGGCGACGACGCGGAGCGCGAGCGGCTCGAGGCCCGGCCGAGCATCTCAAGGAGCGCATCTACGTCACGTTCACCGCCCTAGCGGTCGCGCTGGCGCTGCGTGAGCACCACGAGACCGGCGGGCACGTCCTGGCGGTGTTCGCGATCACCCTGGCCGGCACGGTGCTGGCGGTCTTCATCGCCGACGCCATCTCCCACGTCGTCGTGCACGCCGCGCTCCCCCCGCGCGAGGAGCTGCACCACGTGGCCCGGGTGAGCTTCGGCGCGCTCGGCGGGCTCGTGGTGCCGACCGCCTTCCTCGTGCTCGGAGCCCTCGGCGCGTGGGAGCCCGACCGGGCGCTGCGCGCGGCCACGATCGCCCTCGTCGCGACGCTCGCGGCCGTCGCCTGGATCGCGGTGCGCCGGGTGCGCCTGCCGTGGTGGCAGCGCGTCGTCGTGCTGACCGCCGAGCTGCTGCTGGGCTTCGCCGTGGTGGCGCTCGAGGTGCTGGCCCACGGCCGACTCCGACGCGTCCGGCTACAGCACGTACCGCCCGTCGCCGACGGTGTCGTAGATGGCGACGACCTCGCCCACCAGGTTGGCCAGGCCGAGCCCGAACAGCACGACCAGCACCGCGCGCACCGCCCACGGAGCCGCGCGCCGCACCGTCGCCGAGCCGTGCGTGGCCACGCCGCAGGCCGACCCATCCG
>NZ_JBNFNZ010000548.1:0-1468 GCF_057364525.1 Aeromicrobium sp. PFPM2_SD2 | reverse complement strand
CGCCAGTCCTGCGCGACGCGCTGCTGGCCGCCGGCTGGACGCCGGTCCCCACGACCGGCGGGTTCTCGGCCGGCCAGCCGGCGTTCAACTTCTGGCTGCCCCTGGCCGGCCGCAGCCAGGACGACGTCCTGGCCGGCATGAACCAGCTGTGGCGGCGCAACATCAAGAAGGCGGCCAAGAACGGCGTCGAGGTCAGTCGCGGCACCCGCGCCGACCTGGCCGACTTCCACCGCGTCTACACCGAGACCGCCGAGCGCGACCACTTCACGCCGCGCCCGCTCGCCTACTTCGAGCGGATGTGGGACGCCCTCACCGCCGAGGACCCCGAGCGCCTGACGCTCTACCTGGCCCACCACGAGGGCGACCTCGTCGCGGCCACGACGCTCGTGCGGGTCGGCGACCACGCCTGGTACTCCTACGGCGCGTCGACCACCGAGAAGCGCGACGTGCGCGGCTCCAACGCCGTGCAGTGGCAGATGATCCGCGACGCACTCGCGGCCGGCGCGAGCGTCTACGACCTGCGCGGCATCACCGACACCATCGAGGCCGACGACCCGCACCGCGGCCTCATCCAGTTCAAGGTCGGCACCGGCGGGCACGCCGTGGAGTACCTCGGCGAGTGGGACCTGCCGATCAACCGGGTCCTGCACAAGGCGTTCACGGTCTACATGGGGAGGCGAGGATGAGCTTCAGGCTGCACGTCGACGGGACGCGCTGGCGCACCCACCTGCGCCACTTCGCCGCTGCCCACCCCGGCCTCGTCCCGGTGGTCAAGGGCAACGGCTACGGCCTGGGCCGCGACGTCCTGGCCCGCGAGGCCGCGGCCCTCGGCGCCGACACGATCGCGGTCGGCACCTACGCCGAGGTCCCCGGCGCGCTGCAGGACTTCTCCGGCGACGTCCTGGTGCTGACGCCCTGGCGTCCGTTCGTGGACGACGTCGTGCTCGGTCCGCGCGTGATCCACACGCTGGGCCGGGTCGAGGACGTCGCGGCGCTCGCCGCCACCGCTCCGGCCGCACCCGCGTCGTGGTCGAGGGCGAGACGTCGATGTCGCGCCACGGCCTGGACCGGCACGAGATCGCCGCCGCCGTCGCCGCCCTCGGCGACCTGGAGGTCGTCGGGTTCGCGCTGCACCTGCCCCTGGGCCGCGGCCACCTGGCCGAGGCCGAGAGCTGGGTCGCGGCGCTGGAGACGTCCCGCCTGGAGACCGACACCGTCTTCGTGTCGCACCTCGACGCTGCGGAGCACGCCGAGCTGGCCTCGCGCCGCCCGCACCTGACGATCCGCCCGCGCATCGGCACCGCCCTGTGGCTGGGCGACCCGGCCGCCCTGTCCGTGCGGGCCCGCGTGCTGGACCTGCACCAGGTCGAGCGGGGGGAGCGGGTCGGCTACCGCCAGCGCCCCGTGCCGCGCGACGGCTACCTGCTCGTCGTCGCCGGCGGCACCAGCCACGGCATCGGCCTGGAGG
>NZ_JBNFNZ010000547.1:0-1474 GCF_057364525.1 Aeromicrobium sp. PFPM2_SD2 | reverse complement strand
CCGGGCCCGCGATACTGGACCGGTGGACGCCCCCCGCCGCCCTGCCCGGCTCATAGTCGCCGGCACGACCTCGGACGCCGGCAAGAGCCTCGTGACGACCGCCCTGTGCCGGGCGTTCGCGCGCCGCGGCCTGCGCGTCGCGCCGTTCAAGTCGCAGAACATGTCGAACAACTCGATGGTCTGCGCCGACGGGGCCGAGATCGGCCGCGCCCAGTGGGTACAGGCGCTGGCCGCCGGCGCCGAGCCCGAGGCCGCGATGAACCCCGTGCTGCTCAAGCCGGGCGGCGACCGGCGCAGCCACGTGGTGGTGATGGGCCGGCCGGCGGGCGAGATCAGCAGCGCCGAGTTCGTCGGCGGCCGCACCCACCTGGCCGAGGCCGCCTACGCCGCCTACGACGACCTCGCGTCCCGCCACGACCTCGTGGTCGCCGAGGGCGCGGGCAGCCCGGCGGAGATCAACCTGCGCGCCGGCGACTACGTGAACATGGGCCTGGCCCGGCACGCCGACATGCCGGTCGTGGTGGTCGGCGACATCGACCGCGGTGGCGTGTTCGCCGCTCTCTACGGCACCGTCGCCCTGCTCGAGCCGGCCGACCAGCGGCTCGTGGCCGGGTTCGTCGTGAACAAGTTCCGCGGCGACGAGACCCTGCTCGCGCCCGGCCTGCGCAGCCTGGAGCAGCTCGCCGGGCGTCCGGTGCTCGGCACCCTGCCCTGGAGCCCGGACGTGTGGCTGGACTCCGAGGACGCGCTCGACCTCGAGGGCCGCCGGGCCGGCGCCGCGGGCGCCCTCGGTCGTCGGTGTGCGCCTGCCGCGCATCAGCAACTTCACCGACGTGGACGCGCTGGGGCTCGAGCCGGACGTCGATGTCGTCTTCACCGCCGACCCGCACGACGTCGCCGACGCCGACCTGGTCGTCCTGCCCGGCACCCGGGCAACCGTCTCGGACCTCGCCTGGCTGCGCTCGCGCGGGCTGGACCGCGCGATCGTCCGGCACGCCGAGTCCGGACGCGCGGTGCTGGCATCTGCGGTGGCTTCCAGATGCTCGGCCGCGCGGTGCACGACCCGGACGGCGTCGAGTCCGGCGCGCCGACCAGCGTCCCGGGCCTGGGGCTGCTGCCGGTCGAGACGACGTTCGCGGCCGAGAAGACCTTGCGCCTGCCCCACGGCGAGGCGCTCGGCGCGGCGGCGTCCGGCTACGAGATCCACCACGGCCGCATCACCCGCGACGCCGGCGCCACCGAGTTCCTCGGCGGCGCGCAGGACGGCGCCGTGCTGGGCACCATGTGGCACGGCAGCCTCGAGTCCGACGCGCTGCGCACCGCCGTGCTCGACCTCGCGGCCCGAACCCGCGGTGGCACGTTCACGGCGTCGGGGGGTCAGCTTCGCCCGCCGCCCGCGAGGCCCGGCTCGACCTGCTGGGCGACCTGGCCGAGAAGCACCTCGACGTCGACGGCCTGCTGGCCCTGGCCGAGG
>NZ_JBNFNZ010000546.1:0-1477 GCF_057364525.1 Aeromicrobium sp. PFPM2_SD2 | reverse complement strand
CGCCGGAACCGCCGCGTCGACTTGCCGCTGCCGAGCCTGCCCGTCGGCGTCACGCACCGCCCACGTCCGGTCGCCGAACGAGCCCGCGCGCGTCCACGACGGCGGCAGGCAGGGCCTCGCCGGACGTCGACTTCACCGGGTAGCGGTGCAGGGCCAGGACGTGGACGTCGGCCGCAGGGCTCGGGACGGTCATGGCGGCACTCTCCCAGACGTCCACGGACGGCCGTCGGGGAACCGTGGACGGGATGGGGAGCTCGTGTGGAGAACGCGTGGATCGCGTCTGCATAGCGTCGGAGACACCACGCAGGACCCACGGAAACCACCGCAAAGGAACCCCCTCATGGCACTCAGCGCCAAGCTCCTCGCCCCGCTCGCCACCGTCGCCGTCGCCGGCGCCGTCGCCATCGGCTCGGGCGCGACCTTCACGTCGCAGACCAACAACACGATCAGCGCCGTCACGTCCGGGACGCTGTCGCAGGCCAACACCAAGGCCGACTCGGCGATCTTCAACCTGAGCAACCTCAAGCCCGGCGACACCCTCAACGGCGGCCTGACGATCACCAACACGGGCTCGCTGCCGGCCAAGTTCACGCTCGCCGAGACCGCGTCCACCAACGGCTTCGCCGGCTCGAACCTCACGCTGACCATCAAGAACGTCACGACCAACAAGGTCGTCTTCGACGGCACCTTCGGCGCCCTGGTCGACAACGAGAAGCAGGACCTCGGCACGGTCGCGGCCGGCGCGGCGAACCAGTACGCCTTCACCGTGAAGCTCGCCCAGGACGCCGACAACACCCAGCAGGGCAAGACCGCGTCGGCCTCCTACCAGTGGGCCTCGACGCAGCTCGACGCCGAGACCACCAACCAGTAGTCCCGACACCCCAGACCCCCACCCGTGATCCCAGGAGCAGCCATGAGCACCGTCACCCACGACGTCCCCCGCCGTCGCGTCGCCGTCCGTCTCGGACGAGCGCTGGTGGACCTGGTGCTCCTGGTCGTCACCCTGGCCGGCGTCGCCTACGTGGTTCCGTGGGCCCTCGGCTACGACCGGTACGTGATCACGGGTGGGTCCATGTCGGGGACCTTCGAGAAGGGGTCCCTCGTCCTGGAGCAGGAGGTCCCGGTCGACGACCTCGAGGTCGGCGACGTGATCACCTACCAACCCCCCGCGGACTCGGGCGTCACCACGCTCGTCACCCACCGCATCTCCTCGGTGTCCACGACCGAGGACGGCGTCCGGCAGTTCGTCACCAAGGGTGACGCCAACCCCGACCCGGACCCCTGGACGTTCAGCCTCACCGACTCCACCCAGCCGGTCGTCGAGCACGCCGTCCCGTACGTGGGCTACGCCCTCATCGCCCTGGCCGACCGCGAGGTGCGGATGTTCGCCGTCGGCGGGCCCGCGGTCCTCATCGCGCTCGGCGCGATGGTGCAGCTCGTCCGCGGCCTGCGCGAGCCGGGCCGCAAGCCCCCGGTC
>NZ_JBNFNZ010000545.1:0-1479 GCF_057364525.1 Aeromicrobium sp. PFPM2_SD2 | reverse complement strand
CGGCTGCCGTACTCGCAGCCCGGGCGCCCCGTCATCACCGAGGCGGTGCGGCGGCTGCGCGCCGCCTGGGACGAGGTGACCGACCAGCCCCGGCGCCCGCGCGCGGCGACGGGCCACGATCGACCTCATCGCCTGAGGCGTGAACTTGCTTCGTACACTAAAGGCATGACCGCGAACGATCCGCTCTCACTCGACGAGCAGGTGTGCTTCGCCATCACCGTCGCCGCGCGCGAGGTGGTGGCCGCCTACCGTCCGGTGCTTGCGCCGCTCGGCCTCACCCACCCGCAGTACCTCGTGATGCTCGCGCTGTGGGAGTCCGACGCGGTGAGCGTCGGGCAGCTGGCCGCCCGGCTCAGCCTGGAGCCGGCGACCCTGACCCCGCTGCTCAAGCGGCTGGAGCGCGACGGCCACGTCGAGCGTCGCCGCGCGCAGCACGACGAGCGGCTCGTGCTCGTCCACCTCACGGACGCCGGACGTGCCCTGCGCGAGCGGGCGCTCGAGGTGCCGCCCCGCATGCTGGAGACGTTCGGCCTGGACGTCGCCGACCTCGCCGAGGTCAACCGCATCCTGCGCGACCTGGCCGGCCGCGCCCGACCCACGGAGGTGCTGGCATGAGCGAGCGCCAGCGAGCGACCGAGAGGCACGTCATGCCGGTGCCGACGTACCGTTCTTCTTCCCCGGAGGTGCCGGCATGAGCGAGCGCCAGCGAGCGACCGAGAGGCACGTCATGCCGGTGCCGACGTACCGTTCTTCTTCCCCGGAGGTGCCGGCATGAGCTCGTCGGCAAGCACGCCGCCGCGCGACGTCGCGCGCGAGATGAAGGCGCTGGACCGGGTCCGCCGCCGCGTCGCCGCGATCGGCTTCTTCGTCATCACCATCCACGGCGTCCTCGGACTCATCGTGGTGGGGCACATCGTCGACGGCCAGGGCCGGCACGGCGACGCGATCGGCCTGGTGGTCATGTCCGGCGTCGTGGCGCTCATCCAGTACGCCGGCTGCCGCTTCATCCTCGGCGCGCGACTGTGGTCACCGTTCTGGATCCTGCTCTCGCTCGTGCCGACCGCGTTCGGTCTCTGGCTGGTGCTCTAGGACCCGGCCGGCTCCGGCCAGGACTCGCCGCGCCACGCGGCGTCCCAGAACATCCACTCGAACCGCGTCGCCGTGCCGTAGGCGCGCAGCACCGCGTCGGACGGCACGGGCGCGACGCGGTCCAGGAGCCGCTCCACCTCGTCCACGGCGGCGTCGAACGCCGGGTCGGCATAGGTCTCGATCCAGGCCGCGTACGGGTGGGCTCCGGCGGGGCGGCCGGCATGGACGGTCCGCCCGACCTCGGCGTAGACCCGGAAGCAGGGCAGCACCGCGGCGAGGCCGACCTCGAACGGCTCCCGTGCCGCCGCCTCGGCCAGGAAGCCGGTGTACGCCCGGCAGGTCGGCGAGGGCTCGCGGTCGTCCACGACCACGCCGCGGTCCGCCAGCTCC
>NZ_JBNFNZ010000544.1:0-1487 GCF_057364525.1 Aeromicrobium sp. PFPM2_SD2 | reverse complement strand
GCGCGGAGCCCTCGACCGCCGCGACGAGCGGCTTGCCGGCGGGCGCTCGGTGAGGCCGAGCGGACCCCGGTGCTCGCCGTACGGCAGCTCTCCGCGGTTCGCCGCCTTGAGGTCCATCCCGGCGCTGAACGTCCCGCCGGCGCCGGTCAGCACGGCCACCCGGGCGGCCGGGTCGGACTCGAACCGGTCGATCGCCCGCTCCAGCAGCCGGGCCGTGCGCGCATCGATCGCGTTGCGCGCCTCGGGCCGGTCGAGCGTGATGACGGTGACCGCGCCGCGCTGCTCGACGAGCACCGGGGCGGGCGGCGGGGCAGGCAGCTCGTGGACGTCCTCGTCGACGACCGTGAACGAGCCGTCGTCGGCGACCTCGACCTGCCACCCGCTCGGGTCCTCGGTCATGAACAGCCCCAGCGTGCGCCTGTCCTCGCGGCGCAGCAGCACGCGGTCGCCCTCGGGGGTGAGCAGGCTGACGACGACGGCCTCGGGCTCGCCCTCGCGCGACCACGGGATCGTCCACGTCTCCACCACGGCGCGACCGACGTACGAGGCGAGCGCCCGGCGCGACGGCGGCAGGTCGACCGTCGGGTGCAGGTGCTCGAACAGCCGGTGCGGCGGGGTCGCGGAGTACACGCCCAGCGCGTGCTTGGTGGCGTACCAGCCGAGCGAGGTCGACAGCCCGTACGTCCCCGGCTCGGCGCGCAGCAGCGGGACGAGGTTGGCCACGGCGTGGCTGCCGTAGTTGTTGCCCGGACCTCCCCCGAAGGTCAGCCCGCCGGTGACCGTGAGCGGACGCTCGGGGTCGTCGTCGGGCAGCCCGAGGGCGGCCGCCCCGATCTGCACGGCCGACGGGAAGCAGGCGTACAGGTCGACGTGCCGGACGTCGTCGATGGTGATGCCGGCGTGGCCGAGAGCGGCCTCGCCGGCGGCGCGGATCGCCGGGGACGCGGCCAGGTCGGCGCGCTCGGAGACGAACCACTCGTCCGAGGCCCAGGCCCCGGCGTGGACGAAGACCCACTTCTCCTGCGGGACGCCGGCCGCCTCCGCCGCCGCGGCCGACATGAGGATCAGGCCCGTCCCGAGGTCGACGGTCAGGTTGGCGCACATCAGCTTGGTGTACGGCTCGGAGACCATCCGGTTCTCGGCACTGGGCTCGGCGATCACCTCCGGCGTCAGCTCGGTCGGCTGCCAGGCGTACGGGTTGCGGGCGGCGACCGCCGAGAACCGCGACCACAGCCCGGCGACGGCCTGGCGGTGCTCCTCGACGCCCCGACCGCGCTTGCGGCGGACGGCGTTCTCGAGGAGCGCGTAGACGTAGATCGGCGCGCTGAGGCCCACGCCCGTCTCGACCTCGTTGTGGGGGCTCCTGTCGACGCCGACGACGTCGCTCGGCCGACGCCCGCGGCCTGCACCGGCCAGCTCGGCGACTGCCGCTGCGCTGCAGGCTCGACTGGTGGCGCCGGCCTCGGCGCGACGACGAGCGCCACGTG
>NZ_JBNFNZ010000543.1:0-1488 GCF_057364525.1 Aeromicrobium sp. PFPM2_SD2 | reverse complement strand
GCCGGACGTCCGGTGCGGGCCTCGAGGTCCATCGCCTCGTTGGCCAGCGCGTCGGCGGCCTTGTTGCGCTCGCGCGGCACCCACGTCCAGCGCACGCCGGCCGGGGCCAGCTGGCGGGCCTGCGTGGCCAGCGGCTTCATATCGGGGTGCTTGATCTTCCAGCGGCCGGCCATCTGCTCGATGACCAGCTTGGAGTCCATGCGGACCTCGACCTCGGCGTCCGGCGCGTGCTCGGCGACGAGCTCGAGGCCGGCGATCAGCCCGCGGTACTCGGCGACGTTGTTGGTGGCCACGCCGATCGTCTCGCCGCGGTCGGCCAGCACCTCGCCGGTCACCGCGTCACGGACCAGCGCGCCGTAGGCGGCCGGCCCGGGGTTGCCGCGCGACCCGCCGTCGGCCTCGACGACGACGCTCCGCGCGGCGCTCACAGACCCGACTCGGACGTCCGGACGAGGATGCGGCTGCACTCGGGGCAGCGGACGACCTCGTCGGCCCCGGCCGCGGCGATGTCACGCAGGTCGGCGCTGTTGAGCTCCAGGCGGCACGCCTCGCAGCGGCGGGCGCGCAGGGCACCGGCGCCGACGCCGCCGTACTGGGCGCGCAGCTTGTCGTAGAGCGCCAGCAGGTCGTCGGGGACGCGCTCGACGAGCGCACCGCGGTCGGTCGTGGCCACGGTGACGTCCTGGTCGATGCCGACGGCAGATGCGTCGCGGGCCTCGCGGGCCTGCTGCAGGGCGGCGTCGACCTCGGCCACGTCGCGCAGGACGTCGTCGAGCACGGCCTGCGCCCGCTCGAGGTCCTCCATGACGACGAGCTCCTCGTCCTCGAGCGTCGCGATGCGGCGGTCGAGGGCGGCGAGCTCGCGCTGGAGCGACTCCAGGTCCTTCGGGTTGGTGATCGCCCCGCTGTTGAGCCGCTGCTCGTCGCGCTGGCGCCGGGTGCGGACCTGCTCGACCTCGGCGTCGGCCTTCTTCTGGTCGCGGGTGAGGTCGGCGACGGCCGTCTCGGCCTCCACGCGACGCCCGTGCAGCTCGCTGGCGCGGGCGGTCAGCTCCTCGATGCGCGCGATCTCGGGCAGCGTCGCCTTGCGGTGGGCCAGCTGGGCGAGCTGGGAGTCCTGGGCCTGCAGGTCGAGCAGGACGAGCTGGGCGGACGGGTCGGCTTTCAGGGTGTGCTCCTCGGGGCGGGGACGAACGTCCAGGGGTCGGTCACGGTCGTCGAGACGTGCGCCTCCACCGTATCGCCCAGGCGTGCGACCAGCTGCGCCGCGGCGACCGGCAGCCAGGTCCACTCGGCCGCCCAGTGCGGCACGTCCATCACCGCGCAGGCGCCGGGCCGCTCCAGGTGCTCGCTCACCGGGTGGTGGCGCAGGTCGGAGGTGACGTAGACGTCGGCGCCCGCGGCGTCCGCGCGTCCGAGCAGGAAGTCGCCGGAGCCGCCGCACAGCGCGACGGTGCGCACCTCGCGGTCGGGGTCGCCGGCCACCCG
>NZ_JBNFNZ010000542.1:0-1492 GCF_057364525.1 Aeromicrobium sp. PFPM2_SD2 | reverse complement strand
CCCCCGTCACGTGCCGGGCGCAGATCGCCTCCCGCATCGCGACGAGGTCCGCGGTGCGGGGTGGTCGCCGGTCTTGTCGGCCACGAGGAAGAGGTCCACCTCGTCGAGCACCCGCGCGGCCTGGGCCGTCACGAGCTCGGGGTCGCCCGGTCCGAGCCCGACGAGCGCGAGCCGGCGCCGCCGGCCCGGCTCGCTCACTGGTCGTCCTCGAGGTCGCCCTCGACCTCCAGGTAGACGCGGGCCATCTCGGCCATCACCTCGGCGTCGGGCTCGGCCCACAGGCCGCGGTCGGCCGCCTCGTTGAGCCGCTCGACGATGCCGCGCAGCGCCCACGGGTTGGACGTCCGCATGAACTCCTGCGTCTCGGCGTCGAGCACGTACTCCTTGGCCAGCGACTCGTACATCCAGTCGTGCACGACGCCGGCGGTGGCGTCGAAGCCGAACAGGTAGTCGACCGTCGCGGCCAGCTCGAACGCGCCCTTGTAGCCGTGGCGGCGCATCGCGCCGATCCAGCGCGGGTTGACGACGCGGGAGCGGAAGACCCGGTTCGTCTCCTCCTGCAGCGTGCGCGTGCGCACCGCGTCCGGCGAGGTCGAGTCGCCGACGTACGCCTTGGGGTCCTCGCCGGTCAGCGCGCGGATCGTCGCGACCATGCCGCCGTGGTACTGGAAGTAGTCGTCGGAGTCGGCGATGTCGTGCTCGCGGGTGTCGATGTTCTTGGTCGCGACCTTGATCCGCCGGTACGACGTGCGCATGTCGTCGGCGGCCGGGACGCCGGCGAGGTCGCGCCCGTACGCGAAGCCGCCCCAGGCCGTGTAGACCTCGGCCAGGTCGGCGTCGTCGCGCCAGGTGCCCGCCTCCATGACCTGCAGGATGCCGGCGCCGTACGAGCCGGGCGCCGACCCGAAGATGCGGGTGCGGGCGCGGCGCTCGTCGCCGTGCTCGGCGAGGTCGGCCTGCGTGTGGGCGCGGACGAAGTTCTGCTCGGCCGGCTCGTCGAGGGCCGCCACGAGCGCGACCGCGTCGTCGAGCATCGCCACGACGTGCGGGAAGGCGTCCCGGAAGAAGCCCGAGATGCGCACCGTCACGTCGATGCGCGGACGGCCCAGCTCCTCCAGCGGGACGACCTCGAGGTCGCTCACGCGGCGCGAGGCCTCGTCCCAGACCGGACGGACGCCGAGCAGCGCGAGCACCTCGGCGACGTCGTCGCCGCTCGTGCGCATCGCCGACGTGCCCCACACCGACAGGCCCACCGAGGCCGGGTACTCGCCGGTCTCGGCCACGTAGCGCTCCAGCAGTGACTCGGCCATCGCCTGGCCCGTGCCCCACGCCAGGCGCGACGGCACGGCGCGCGGGTCGACGGTGTAGAAGTTGCGCCCGGTCGCAGCACGTTGACCAGGCCGCGCAGCGGCGAGCCGGACGGACCGGCCGGCACGTAGCCGCCGTCGAGCGCGTGGAGCACGGCGTCGAGCTCGTCGGCGTGCCGGCGAGG
>NZ_JBNFNZ010000541.1:0-1492 GCF_057364525.1 Aeromicrobium sp. PFPM2_SD2 | reverse complement strand
GGACCTGCCGGCCACGCGGCCCGACCTCGTGCGCTGGCGGCCGCTCGCCCGCGTCGCCTACGCGGCGGCGCTCATCGCCTGGGTCGTGACCGTGGGCGTGCCCACCGACCCGTTCCAGATGTTCGCCTGGATGTGGCTGGCCGTGATCGCCTGGCGCTTCGGCGCCCCGTGGGCGGTGCACCGGGCGTTCGCCAAGGACTGGTGGCCGGCCTTCGCCGTCCTGGTCGCCTACCTCTACAGCCGCGGGCTGAGCGACGAGCTCATCGGCGTCCCGGTGCACTGGACGATGCCGATCGAGGCCGACCGCTGGCTCACCGGCGGGAACGAGCTGCCGACGCAGTACCTGCAGGACGCGCTGTGCGGGGACCCGTGCCTGCGCTCGGCCGCGCCGTCCTGGTACGACGTGCTGCTCACGACCGTCTACTACAGCCACTTCGTCGTCGGGCTCGGGCTGGCGCTGGTGCTGTGGGTGCGCCGACGCGCCGACTGGGTGGCGTGGCTGACGCGGTACCTGACCATGAACCTGGCCGGGCTCGTCGTCTACGTGCTCTACCCGATGGCGCCCCCGTGGCTGGCCTCGCAGGAGGGCTACGTGGCCGAGAGCCTGCCGCGGCTGACCGGTCGGGGCTGGGAGGACGTCGGCCTGGGCGGGTTCCACGTCGTGCTGGCCTCGGTCGGCAACCCGGTGGCGGCGATGCCGTCGCTGCACGGCGGCATCGCCATGCTCGTCGCGCTGTGGACGGTGCACCGCCTGCGCAGCCCGTGGCGCTGGGCGGCGCTGGTGTACCCGCTGGTCATGGCGTTCGCCCTCGTCTACTACGCCGAGCACTACGTCGTGGACATCCTCGCCGGGTGGGCGCTGGCCGGTCTCGTCATGGTGGGCGTCGGACGCTGGGAGGCGCGGCGACCGGGCGTCTGAGCCCCGGGTCGTCGCGGGACTGGGTCCCACCTGCCAGAATCGACGGGTGCGTCCTGCCGTCGTCCAGCTCTCCGCGTCCCTCGACGCCGCCGCCAACCGTGCGGCCGTCGAGCGGGCGCTCGACGCCGTCGACCCCGCGCACGAGCCCGACGTGGTCGTGCTGCCCGAGGCCACGATGGCCGACTTCGGCCGTCCCGACACCGACCTGCGCCCGCTGGCCGAGCCGCTGGACGGGCCGTTCGTCGAGCTGCTGCTGCGTCGCTCGCGCGCCCTGGGCGCGACCGTGGTGGCGGGCATGTTCGAGGCCACGGACGACCTGCCGTTCAACACGCTCGTCGTCGCCGGGCCGGACGGCGACCTCGTCGCGACGTACCGCAAGATCCACCTGTACGACTCCTTCGGCTACCGCGAGTCCGAGCGGCTCGCCGCGGGCGACCTCGAGCCGGTCGTCGTGCCGGTCGGTGACCAGACCCTGGGGCTCATGACCTGCTACGACCTGCGCTTCCCCGAGCTGGCCCGCGCCCTGGTCGACCGCGGCGCCGACGTGCTGGCCGTGCCGGCCGCCTGGGCTCG
>NZ_JBNFNZ010000540.1:0-1503 GCF_057364525.1 Aeromicrobium sp. PFPM2_SD2 | reverse complement strand
GTCCAGGGCGGCCAGGGCGAGCGGCGCGCCGCGCGACGCACCTCGAAGTCGGTGCTCAGCAGGCTCTCCTCGACCTCGGCCCGCACGCGCAGCCCCTCCCCGTCGCCCGGGACGAGCCGGACGTCGGCGTTCGTCGCCTGCAGGACCACCTGCGAGGAGCCGCCCAGGTCGATGTCCTGCGTCTCCACCCGGGTGTCGCGCAGCGCGAGCGACAGCAGCAGGAAGGCGCCGATGAGCACCAGGGCGCCCAGGACGGTCGCCAGCACGGTCACGAGGGTGCGCGACTCCGGCGACGCCACGTCGTAGTCGCCGACCTGCTCGGCCGGGACGGCGCCCTGGATGATCGTGTCGTCGTCACCGGAGTGGCTCATGCGCACCAGTCAAGCAGCATCGCCCCGAGGCCACACGCCGTCCGGTCCGCGACCCTCGGTGCCCCGCAGGATGGCGCCGGGCGCCGCGCGGAGTCGGCTCGCGAGGGATCGCGGGGCGAGGGTGGCGGCAGTAGGTTGGCCCGGTGAGCCACGTCCCCGACTGCTGCGCCCCCGACGACTCCTCGCTGCGGTCACGGCTCTCGAGCCAGTCGATCCTGTCGTTCGCCTCGCACCAGAGCATCCTGTCCATCGGGTCGCACCACAGCATCCTGTCGATCGGGTCGAGCCACTCCGTGCTGTCGATCGGGTCCTTCGCGTCCTTCGCCTCGTTCTTCTCGGCGTTCTCGTTCGCGTCCCGGTTCTCGATCTTCTCGGCGCTCAGCGCGCTGAGCCGCTTCGGCTGGCGCGAGCGCGCGGAGGCCGGACGATGAGGCTCCCCGACCCCCGCGACCTGCTCACCGTCGCCGGCGTCGCCCCCGCCCTGCTGCAGGACGCCGTCACGTCGATCCCGCGGGTGCTGCGCCTGCTGGAGGCCGCCGAGCAGCTGGTCGACCGAGCGGACGTGCTCATCACCGGCATCGAGCAGACCCGCAAGGCGGCCGACGCGCTGATCGCGGGGGTCGAGCACACCCGTGAGTCCGCCGACGCCCTCGTCGCCCGTACCGAGCGCACGCTCGACGAGGCGAACGAGCTGATCGTCCGCAGCGCCGGCACGGTCGCCAGCGCCGAGCCGACGGCCAACCGTGCCGCCGCGCTGGTCGACTCGCTCGAGCCCAGCATCCAGGCGCTGCAGCCCACGCTCCAGACCCTCGCCCGCACGACCGGCGAGCACGAGGTCGCCGCCGCCGTGGAGATGATCGACAAGCTGCCGCGTCTGGCCCAGGCGCTCGAGGAAGACCTCATGCCGATGCTGGCCAACCTGCAGTCGGTGGCCCCGGACATGCACCAGCTGCTCGACGTCGTGACCGAGCTCAACGAGCTCGTCCTGCGCCTGCCCGGCATGGGCCGCCTGCGGCGCAAGGTGCACGAGGAGGAGGAAGCCGCCGGCTCCCGCCCGGTGCACCCCGAGGTCGCGGTCGCCGCCGACGAGGCCGGCGAGCGCACCCGCCAGCGTCACTGAGCCGGGCTAGGC
>NZ_JBNFNZ010000539.1:0-1523 GCF_057364525.1 Aeromicrobium sp. PFPM2_SD2 | reverse complement strand
GTCAGCGCCACCGCGCGGCGTCCGACGAGGGCCGGACGTGCCGCTGCGGACGGTCGGGCCGGCGTGCAGGCGCGCGACGATCGGCGGACGGGCCAGGAGCAGCAGGGCGGTCGACGCGACCACGAAGATCACGATGCACAGCCAGGTCGGGGCGCCGGCGGCGCTGGCCACCGCGGCCACCCCGGCACCGATGGCCAGCATGAGCAGCACCAGGTCCAGGCCGAGGACCTCGAGCACGGCCAGGACGACCGCGAGCGCGGCCCACACCACCCAGGGGTTGTCCTGGATCATCTCGGTCACGCGCGTCCTCCCGTCGTCGCTGCCGTCACCCTAGAGCGCGCGGCGCGTCCCGTACGTCGAACGGCGGGCCATGTACCGGCCGTCGTCCACGAAGATGTGCAGGCGCATGCCGAACGTGGCGCCGAGGTTGTCGGTGGTCAGCACGTCGTCGATCGGGCCGGCGGCCACGACCTTGCCCTCGCGCAGCATCAGCACGTGGGTGAAGCCGACCGGGATCTCCTCGACGTGGTGCGACACCATGATCGTCGCGGGCGCTGCGGCGACGTGGCGAGCACCGTGAGGCTGAGTAGCAGGTCCTCGCGCGCGCCCAGGTCGAGTCCGGCACCAGGCTCGTCGAGCAGCAGCAGCTCGGGGTCGGTCATGAGGGCCCGGGCGATGAGGACGCGCTTGCGCTCGCCCTCGCTGAGGGTGCCGAACGTGCGCCGGCCCAGGTGCTGGACGCCCATCTCGCCGAGGATCTGCTGGCAGCGCCGGTAGTCCTCGTCGTCGTACTGCTCGCGCCAGCGGCCGGTGACGGCGTAGGCGGCGGACAGCACGACGTCCTCGACCGCCTCGTCGCGGGGAAGCCGGTCGGCGATCGTGACCGAGGTGTGGCCGATGCGGGTGCGCAGGTCGAACACGTCGACCTGGCCGAGCGTCTCGCCCAGCACCGAGGCCCGGCCGCTCGTCGGGTGCATCTGCGCCCCCACGACCTGCAGCAGCGTGCTCTTGCCGGCGCCGTTCGGACCGAGGACGACCCAGCGCTGGTCGGGCATGACCTCCCAGTCGATGCCGTCGAGCAACGTCGAGCCCGAGCGGACGACCTTGACCTCGGACAGGCTCACGACCGGTTCCATGCAGGCTCCCTCCCGACGACCTCGTTCGTGTGACCAACAACCTATCGGAGTGCCGTGAGGCGCTGACGGTAGCCTCGTGCCCGATGACCGACCACGTGCCCGCCGTGCACCTGACCGCCCCGACCGTCCTCGTCACGCTGACCGGGCCGGACCAGAGCGGCGTCTCCACGCGGCTGTTCGACGCCCTGTCCGCCTTCGACGTGGAGGTCGTCGACGTCGAGCAGCTGGTCGTCCGCGGCCGCCTCGTGCTCAGCGTCCTGCTGACCGTCCCGGCAGACGGCGACGCCCTCGAGCGCACGGTGCGCGCGGTCGGCGACGGCTTCGGGCTGCACGTCGAGATCGAGCACGGCACGGGCGACAACCGGGCCGCGCCCGGGTCGCCGGCCC
>NZ_JBNFNZ010000538.1:0-1525 GCF_057364525.1 Aeromicrobium sp. PFPM2_SD2 | reverse complement strand
CCGCGTCGGTGTGAAACGGGACGCCCCGGGCCGCGGCCACCTGCGCCAGGTCGGCGACCGGCTGCACGGTGCCCACCTCGTTGCCTGGCCAGCTGCACGCTCACCAGGGTGGTGTCGTCGCGCAGGACGGCGTCCAGCGCCTCGGGCGTGACCGTGCCGTGCGCGTCGACGGCCACCTCGGTCACCTCGAAGCCGAGCCGGGTCAGCCACCGCGCCGACTCCAGGACGGCGGGGTGCTCGACGGCCGAGACCACGACATGGCGGCCGCGGGGCGCCGCGAGCGCCAGGCCCTTCACCGCGGCGTTCGCCCCCTCGGTGCCGCCGGACGTGAACGTCAGCTCCCCCGGGCGGACGCCGAGCAGCGCCGCGATCTCGCCCTGCGCCGCGTCCAGGCCGGCCCTCGCGGCGTCCCCGGCCTCGTGGTGGCTGGCCGGGTTGCCGAAGACGCCGGTGAGGTAGGGCCACATCGCCTCGAGCACCTCGCGGCGCACGGGTGCGGTGGCCGCCTCGTCCAGGTAGAGCGTCACGCGCCCACCACGACGTCCAGGCCCAGGTCGAGCGACCGGACCCCGTGGGTGAGCGCCCCGACGCTGATGACGTCCACGCCGGTCGCCGCGACGCCGGCGACGGTCTCGAGGGTGATGCCGCCGGACGCCTCGACGATCGCCCTGCCGTCGATGCGGCGCACCCCCGTGACGAGGTCGGCCAGCGAGAAGTTGTCGAGCATGACCGTGTCGGGCTCGGCGGCCAGCACCTCGTCGAGCTGGTCGAGCCGGTCGACCTCGACCTCGACGTGCGTCGTGTGCGGGAGCGCGGCGCGGGCCCGGCGGATCGCCTCCCCGATCGATCCCACGACGGCGAGGTGGTTGTCCTTGGCCATCACCGCGTCCGACAGCGAGAAGCGGTGGTTGTGCCCGCCGCCGCAGCGCACCGCGTGCCGCTCGAGCGCCCTCAGGCCCGGCGTGGTCTTGCGGGTGTCGACGATGCGCGCCCCCGTGCCCTCGACGGCGCGGACGTAGGCGCGGGTCGTCGTGGCCACGCCGCTCATGCGCTGCACGAGGTTGAGGGCGACCCGCTCGCTCTGCAGCAGCGCCCGCGCCGGACCGTGCACGCGGGCCAGGACGTCGCCGGGGGCGAAGTCCTCGCCGTCCTGGGCGAAGGCGTCCACGTCGACCCGGTCGTCGAGCGCGGTCATGGCGGCGGCGAAGACGTCGATCCCGGCGAGCACGCCGGACTCGCGCGCGACGAGCTCGGCGGTGGCGGTCGTGCCGGCCGCACGAGCACCTGGCTGGTAAGGTCGCCGTGCGGGGCGTCCTCGGCCAGGGCCATGGTGACGACGGCGTCGATCTGGCGGCGGTCGAGCATCAGGCTCCCTCTCGGCGCAGGACGCGGTGGTGCGCCTGTGCGGGGTCGGTGTCGGGGTGGTCGGCGCGCTGGTGCGCGCGCGGGACTCGGTGCGCCGGCGCGCGGCCTCGACGGTCGCCCGGGCGAGGAGCAGCAGGTTGGCGTCCTCGGCGACTTGGGG
>NZ_JBNFNZ010000537.1:0-1529 GCF_057364525.1 Aeromicrobium sp. PFPM2_SD2 | reverse complement strand
GCACCTGCACGAGGTGGGCCCAGGTGGCCGGTGCGCAGGCCGCCCGCAGCGGCGGCGATGCCGCACTCCAGGATCGACCGCCACCGCGGAGTTCGATGCCGCCGCGACGGATCGCACCGACGCGTCGGGGTTGCGGCCGATCTGCTTGGTCATGGCGAACGGACGCAGGCCGAGCCGGCCGGCCTCCGTGGCCAGGATGCGGGCGTTGCGCTCGATCGCGTCCAGGTCCAGGACGGTCGAGTTGGCCGGGACCTCCCCGGACTGGTGGAGCGCGGCGGCCGCCTCGAGCAGGGCGGGGTTGCGGCGGCGCAGGGTCTGCAGGAACACGGGGACTCCTAGACGGTCTTCTTGGCGCGCAGCGAGAGCGAGACGGCGACGAGGATGATGACGCCGCGCACGATCATCTGCTGGGAGACGTTGAGGCCGGCCAGGATGAGGCCGTTGTTGATCATCGCCATGAGCAGGCTGCCCACGAGGGCGCCGATCATCGCCGCCTTGCCGCCGGCGAGGGCGGTGCCGCCGACGATCACCGCGGCCAGCACGGACATCATGTCGCTCTCGCCCAAGGTGTACCGGGCGCCCTGGAGGCGTCCGCTGTACAGGACGCCGGCGAGCGCGGCCGCGCCGCCGCTGATCATGAACACGCCCATGCGGACGCGGTTGACCTTGACGCCGCTGACGCCGGCGGCGCGGGCGTCGTTGCCCACGGCCAGGACGTGCGCGCCGAAGCGACGCTGGCGCAGCACGTGCCAGCCGACGGCCACGACGACGACCGTCCACCACACCATGACCGAGACGCCGAGCAGCTCGCCGCCGCCGAAGAGCCAGACGAAGGTGTCGTCGACGACCGGCACCGACTTGAGGTCGGTCAGCTGACGGGCCACGCCGACGAGCAGGCCCATCGTGGCGAGGGTGACGAGGAAGGAGGGCAGACGCACGACCGTGACGAAGAAGCCATTCACCGCACCGACGAGGACGCCGATGGCCAGGCCGGCGACGCCCGCCAGCCACCACGCCTCGGTGGACTCGAGCACCATCGCGCTGCCGAGGGCCGCGACGGCGACCGTCGAGCCGATCGACAGGTCGATCTCGCCGGTGGCGAGGACGAAGACGGTGCCGACGGCCATCACGGTGATGGGCGCGGCCTGCACGACGATGTTGGTGAGGTTCGTCGTCGTGAGGAAGTACTCGGTCTGGGTGATCGCGAAGAAGGCGAAGACGAGCACGAAGCCGAGGTAGACGACGTAGTCGCGCCAGTGCGCCCCGAGGCGGTCGAGGGCCGTGGTCATGACGGGCTTCCTTCCGTGAGGTGGGCCTGGGCGGCGAGCCGCAGGGCCCCGACGAGCGCGGGGTCGCCGGCGACGGCGCTGTGCCGCAGGTCGAGGTCGTGGCCGAGCAGCGTCAGCTCGGCGCGCACGAGGTCCAACAGGTCCGTCCGCGAGCCGACGCCGCCGCCGAGCACGAAGCAGGCGGGGTCGAGGACGGCGTGGACGGCCACGAGCGCCTCGGCGAGGTGGCGCGCCGCGGCG
>NZ_JBNFNZ010000536.1:0-1534 GCF_057364525.1 Aeromicrobium sp. PFPM2_SD2 | reverse complement strand
GCTCGGCGCGACGGCGGTGCTGCTCGACCGGGTCGGGCACGGGCACGGCCGCGACGAGCCGGCGCGTGTAGTCCTCGGTCGGGGCGCCCAGCACCTGCGACCGGGGTCCGACCTCGACCAGGCGTCCGGCCTGCATGACCGCCACGCGGTTGGCGAGCCGGTCCACGACCGCCAGGTCGTGGGTGATGAACAGGCACGCGAAGCCGCGGCGCTGCTGCAGCTCGACGAACAGCTCCAGCACCCGGGCCTGCACCGAGACGTCCAGGGCGGACGTCGGCTCGTCGGCGATGAGCAGGTCCGGGTCGAGCGCGATGGCGCGAGCCAGGCTCACGCGCTGGCGCTGGCCGCCGGACAGCTCGTGCGGGTACCGCTCGGCGAACGCGGCCGGCAGCTCGACGTCCTCCAGCAGGGCGCGGACGCGCTGGTGGACCTCGGCGTCGGGCAGGTCGCGGTGCACGTGCAGCGGCTCGGCCAGCGTCTGCCCGATCGACAGCCGCGGGTTGAGCGAGGCCGCCGGGTCCTGGAAGACGAACCCGAACCGCTCGCGCAGCGGGCGCAGCTGGCGGTCCGACAGCCCGGAGACCGTCGTGCCGCTCACCCGCACCGTGCCGGACGTCGGCTGCTGCAGGCCCACCGTCGTGCGTCCGACCGTCGACTTGCCCGAGCCGGACTCGCCGACCAGGGCCAGCACCTCGCCGCGGCGGATCGTCAGGCTGACGTCGTCGACGGCGCGGAACGCCGGCTCGCCGAGGCGGCCGGGGAACTCCACGACCAGGTCCTCGACCTCGAGCACGACGTCGGCCGACGGGTCGACCTCGCCGGGCCCGTCCTCGGCGCCCAGGTGCGGCACCGCGTCCAGCAGGCGCTGGGTGTACGGGTGCTGCGGGGCGGCAAAGAGCTCGCGCACCGGCGCCTGCTCGACGACCTGGCCGCGGTACATGACCACGACCCGGTCGGCGACGTCGGCGACGACGCCCATGTTGTGGGTGATGAGGACGATCGCCGTGCCCAGCCGGTCGCGCAGGCTGAGCAGCAGCTCCAGGATCGCGGCCTGGACGGTGACGTCCAGGGCCGTGGTCGGCTCGTCGGCGATGATCACGTCCGGGTCGCAGGCGATCGCCATGGCGATGACGACGCGCTGCTTCTGCCCGCCCGAGAGCTGGTGCGGGTAGTAGTCGACGCGGCGTTCGGGGTCGGGCAGGCCGACCATCTCGAGCAGCTCGACCGCCCGGGCCCGCGCCTCCTTCTTCGAGACGTCGCGGTGCGCCCGGATGCCCTCGACGAGCTGGGCGCCCACCGTGTGCACCGGGTCCAGGGCCGTGGACGGCTCCTGGAACACCATCGAGACCTGGTCGCCGCGGATCGGGCGCAGCGCGCTGTCGGACAGGCCGATCAGCTCGGTCTGCTCGTCGCCGCGGGTCAGCACCGCCGAGCCCTCGGCGGTGGCCTGCCCGGCAGCAGGCCAGCACGGCGCGCGAGCTCACCGACTTGCCCGAGCCGGACTCGCCGACGCGGCCAGCACCTCGCCGGCGCG
>NZ_JBNFNZ010000535.1:0-1537 GCF_057364525.1 Aeromicrobium sp. PFPM2_SD2 | reverse complement strand
CGCCTCCTGCGGCGAGGGCCCGGTGCCCGAGGGCCGGTCGGCCCGGGCGACGACGACGGTGCCCTGCTCCCCCTCTCCGACCGGCTCGGGGCAGTCGGGCGTCGCGGGTCGTCTCGGGCGCCGCCACGAGCTTCCACGGCTCGGCCGCGCGCTCGCGCCGCCACACCTGCACCCGGACGCGGTCGCGGGCGGGGTCGTCCACGGGCATGAGGAACCACAGCGGGTACGCGCTGCGCAGCGGGGCGTGGACCGCGAGCATCCGCAGGTCGCCGTCGCGCTGCTCGCTGCGCCGGCGCAGCTGCTGGGCCACCTCGAACGTCCCGGTGTCGATGTCGAGCATCGTGCCGGCCTCGACCGCCGCGAGCGGCTTGGGGTCCAGGGCCTTGGAGGCGACCGAGAGCACCTCCTCGTACTGGGCCAGGACGCGCCGGGCGTCCGCCGGGGTCGCGGCGACCTTGGCCAGCGACTGGTCGCCCTTCGGCCGGGGGACGGTGCACCCGGACACCACGAGCGCCGCGGCCAGCAGGAGCAGGGCGACGCGCCTCATCGGGTCTCCTCCGGGGCGTCCTCGACGACGATCTCCTCGACGACCTCGTAGCCGGCCGCCGCGGCCTCCTCGGCCGTGATCTCGTGCTCGGTGCCGTCCTCGTCGACCAGCACGTAGACGACCTCGGCGTCCTCGGGCACGTCGTCGCCCGCGGGCACGGGGCCGGGCGCCGTCTCGCCGCCGACGGGCTCGTCGTCCCCCGCGGACTCGTCCTCGTCGTCCTCGTCCCACGCGTCGTCGTCCCACGCGGGCTCGGGCCGGCGCAGCGGCACGCCGCGCCACACCAGGACGCCCAGGACGACGAGGCCGAGGCCGAGCAGCAGGCGCCCAGGCTCCAGGCGAACCCGTGCGGGACGCCGTAGGCGACGCTGATCCGCAGCCCGGTCAGGTCGGCCTCGCCCACCGGCAGGACGGCGACGGACACGGTCTCGTCGGGCATCGTCGTGCGCAGGTGGGCGCCGCCCAGGCCGGCCTCGGCGGCGATCCACCAGTCCAGCGACAGCGGCGACGCGGCCAGGTTGGCGCGGCCGTCGACCTCCTCGTACGAGGGGTCCCACGGCTTGCCGACGCCGTCGACGACGAGCCGGCGCGTCTGCCCCACGTAGTCCTCGACGTCCACCGCGTTGGCGAGCCCGACGAACACCGGCTTCTCGGCCGGGAGCTCGGCGAGCACGTCGAGCTCGAGCCCTCGCCAGCCCAGCACCGCGGGGCGGGTGACGACGAGCGAGTCGGTCTCGACGGCGTGCGGGCCGGTCACGACGCGTCCGTCCGGCCCGAGCAGGGCGGTGACGACGGAGCCGAGGACAGCCAGCAGCAGCCCGACGACGAGCGTCGTCAGTCCCAGCCTCGTGCGCATCACACCCCCGTTCGCCGACGCCGCGACCCTACCGACGCCGCGACCCTACCGGCGGCGGGACCCGCGAGCCGGGAGCCGCGTCAGTACAGCGCGGTGGCAGCTTGCGGCGGGCGGCCGCGACGCGCGGGTCGGCC
>NZ_JBNFNZ010000534.1:0-1538 GCF_057364525.1 Aeromicrobium sp. PFPM2_SD2 | reverse complement strand
TCGCCGGCGTGGTCGAGCCGCACCTGCTTGAGCTGCTCGAGCGTGCTCGCCGCGGCGATCGCCGCGAGCGCCTCGTCGCGGGCGCGCTCGACCTCGTCGGCACGCAGCGGCGTGACCTCGACGGGGTCGTACTCGGAGTTGGGGGCCGACATGGCGGACCTCTCTGCAGGACGTACGCGGGACCCGTCGATCCTAGTGGCGTCCGCACCGGCGGCGGCGCGCGGGAGCCCCGCGCGGACCGCTCAGTCGCTCAGCTCGGCCGGCTCGGCCACCGGGAGCCAGAAGCTGATCTCCGCTCCCCCGCCCTCGGCGTCCTCGACGTCGATGTGGCCGCCGTGCTGGTCGACGATGCCGCGCACGATGTACATGCCCAGGCCCGTGCCGGCGCCGGGGCCGGAGCGCCAGAACCGGCTGAAGATCCGCATGCGCGACTCCTCGGGGATGCCCGGTCCCCGGTCGCGCACGAGCAGCCGCACGCCCGGCTCGCCCTCAAGGACCTCCGGGCGGACGACGAGGGCGCGCAGGCCCTGGCCGTGACGCACGGCGTTCTCGACCAGGTTGGCCAGCACCTGGGTGATGCGGTCGGCGTCGCCCCACACGACCGGGACGTCCTCGGGCACCTCCAGCTCGCCCTCCCAGCCGCCGGTCACGAACACGCCGGCCAGGACGCGGGCGGCGAGGTCGTCGAGCTGCACCGGGCCGCGGCGCAGCGTCAGGCGTCCGGAGTCGATGCGCGCGGCGTCCAGCAGCTCGGTGATGAGCCGGGTGAGCCGGTCGGCGTCGGCGTCGACCGTGGCCAGCATGAACTGCTTCTGCTCGTCGGAGAAGCGGTCCCACTTGGTCAGCAGCGTGGAGACGAAGCCCTTGATGCCGGTCAGCGGCGAGCGCAGCTCGTGGGCGACGGTGGCGATGAGGTCGGAGCGCTCGCGGTCGCGCTGGTTGCGGATGCGCGCGTTGCGCACCGAGACGACCAGGCGCACGACCGGCCCGAGCGGCTTCTCGCGCACCAGCCGGGCGGTGATGAGGTACTCGCTGCCCCGCGGCGACCACCACGACTGCTCCGAGATGCGGGTGCGCGTCGCCAGCCCGCCGTAGGGGTCGACGCACTCGAACCACGAGTGCCCGTTGAGGTCGTCGAAGGGCAGGGCCTCGGCCAGGTGCATGCCCAGCATCTCGTCGCCCTGGGCGCGCGCGAGCTGGCGGACGAAGCCGTTGACGTACTCCACCCGGCCGTCCGGCCCGGCGACGATGAGTCCGTCCGGCAGCTCGTCGAGATCGACGTCGGTCACTCCGTGAACACCCCCCGTGCTCGCGGTCACGCTAGCCCACCGGCGCGCTGCGCGTAAGCGGTGGCGTACAGACAGACCGCGGCGGCGGTCGCCAGGTTGAGGCTCTCCGCGCGGCCGTAGATCGGCACGCGGACGACCTCGTCGGCCAGCGCGCGGGTCGCCTCGGGCAGGCCCCAGGCCTCGTTGCCCATGAGCCACGCGGTGGGGCGGGCCAGGTCCAGGCCCGGCTCGTGCAGCTCGCGGTCGCCG
>NZ_JBNFNZ010000533.1:0-1540 GCF_057364525.1 Aeromicrobium sp. PFPM2_SD2 | reverse complement strand
CGCCTCGAGCGGCTGGCCGCTCTCGTCGCGACCGGGGCAGGCGGACGTCCTCGCCCTCGACGTGGCCCGACGTCCAGGTGCCCGGCTCGCCGAAGTCGACGGTGCGCACGGTGCGACCGGCGCGGGGCTTGGTGACGTAGGTCGGCAGGGTGACCGGGAGCGGGTCCCACAGGCCCGAGCCGGCGGTGGTGCCGACCGGGACGGCGATCTGGATCTTCTGGTCCAGCGCGTCGACGGTCAGCGGCTCCTCGAGCATGACGTGCTTGCGGTGCGGGTCGTGCTCCTCGAGCTGGCCCGAGACCACGATGGTGTCCTCGCGGTCGTCCTCGACCTCGGCGGCCGCGCGGCGCGGCCGGCGCAGCGACGGGGCGCGACAGGCCCTGCTCGCCGCGCACCTGCACGCGGCAGGCGACGAGCCAGGCGGCGATGAGCGCGACCGGGACGCCGGGGCCCACACGGGGACGACGGCCGAGACGGTGAGGGCGCCGACGACCACCAGCGCGGTCAGCAGCGTGAACAGGACGCGTCGGCGGCGGATCGCCGCGACGCGGACCATCTCCGGCGTCGCGACCGGACGCTCGACCGGAGCCGGAGCGGTCTCGACGGTCACCTCGACCTCCACGTCGGCGGCGTCGCCGGAGCGACGGTGCGGGATGACGCGGGTGAGCGAGGAGAACTTCTCGACCGTGCGGGTCTGGGTGGCCTCGTCGTAGCGGCGCAGCATGTACGGCACCACGAACGCCGCCCACAGGGCGACGATGAAGGCCAGGATGAAGCCGCTGCCGTAACTCACAGACCCACGGTAGGACCTCGCGAGCACCGGGACGGGCAGCGACGCGCGTGTGTCGCGGAAGTTGCGCGTGTGACGGCTGTGACGGGTGGGGTCAGCGCTCGGCGTCCGGACGCAGCCGGTCCAGCATCGTGCCGTGGACGTCCTCGGCGACGACCTGGAACAGCCAGTGGTCGCACCAGCGCCCGGCGATGTGCAGGTAGCGCGGGGCCAGGCCGATGCGCTGGAAGCCGAGCTTCTCCACGACCCGCAGGCTGGCCTCGTTCTCGGGCCGGATGGCGATCTCGACGCGGTGCAGGCCGACCGTGCCGAGCAGGTGGTCGCACACGAGCGCGAGCGCGGTCGGGGTGATGCCACGGCCCGCGTGGCTCTGCGCCACCCAGTAGCCGACGCTGGCCCAGCGCGCCGAGCCCATGGTGATGCCGCTGACCGTCATCTGGCCGACCATCCGACCGTCCCAGGTGATGACGAACGGCATCGTGTGGCCCTGCCGGGCCCGCCGGCGCAGCGTCCGGATCATCGCGCGGACGCTGAGGAACCCCGGGCCGGACGCCTCGGGCAGCGTCGCCTCCCACGGGGTGAGCCAGTCGCGGTTGGCGTCGTGCAGGCGGCGCCACTCGGCGGCGTCGCGCACGCGCAGCGGTCGCAGTCCGACGCGTCCGTGCTGGAGCTGGGCGGGCCAGCCGGGGCTCATCCCTCGCTCCGCTCGTGGTCACCGCCGTGCACCTGGTCGACCAGGTGGGGCACGAC
>NZ_JBNFNZ010000532.1:0-1544 GCF_057364525.1 Aeromicrobium sp. PFPM2_SD2 | reverse complement strand
CCGCCGCTCCGCGCGGTGCCGCCGTCGAGAAGGGCGAGCCGACCGTCGTCGGCGGGCGCCAGGCGGCGCTGCGGCGCAGGACGCAGGCCGACTTCGGCGGCGGGCTGTACTCCGGGTCGGGGGCGATCGTCCGCACGACGGGCAAGGTGTTCTTCACCCTCGGCGGCAGCGACTACGTGTGCTCGGGCAGCTCGACCACCGCGGCCAACCGCAGCCTCGTCCAGACCGCCGGGCACTGCCTGAACGAGGGGCCGGGCGACTTCGCCACCCACTTCACCTTCGTCCCGGCCTACGCCGACGGGGCGGCGCCGTACGGCCGGTTCACCGCGACCGAGCTGCTGACCACGACCCAGTGGGCCAGCCAGGGCGACCTCGACTACGACGTCGGCTACGCCGTCGTCGCGCCGTCGGGTGGCCGGACGCTCGCCGACGCGGTGGGCGCCCAGGGCGTCGGCTTCAACCAGCCGCGCGGCGCGTACACGTACGCCTTCGGCTACCCGGCGGCCGCGCCCTACGGCGGCGAGGACCTGGCCTGGTGCCACGGCACGGTCACCCAGGACACCTTCGGCGGCAGCCAGGACCAGGGGCTCGTGTGCAACATGACCGGCGGGTCGTCCGGTGGGCCCTGGCTCTCGGGCTACGACGAGTCGACCGGGCTGGGCACGCTCACGTCGGTCAACTCCTTCAGGTACAACCTCGGCCCGGACGCGAACAAGATGTTCGGCCCGTACCTGGGCAGCGTGGTGCAGGCGGTGTACCAGGAGGCGCAGGGGTGACCCGCGCCTGACGCCCGGCGACGGGGGCGGACCACCCGGTCCGTCCCCGTCGGGGTGTCAGCTCAGCACGGCGATCGCCGCGTTCAGCGTGGTGGCGTACAGCGTCCAGGCCAGGTAGGGGACCATGAGCCACGACGCGGCGACCGACCAGCGGCGGAAGCGCCACACGCACAGGGCCACCAGCACGTCGAGCGCGACCACGACGACCAGGCCGGGCCAGAGCCACTGCAGCGCGAAGAAGACCGGCGTCCAGGCCAGGTTCACGGCGAGCTGGGCCCACCACAGGGCCAGGGGGCCGCGGTGGCGCCAGACCAGCCAAGCGGCGACGGCCATCGTGGCGTAGAGCACGGTCCAGACCGGGCCGAAGACCCAGCTCGGCGGGTTCCACGGCGGCTTCTCGGCGTCCTCGTACCAGCCGCTCGTCTCGCCGGCGTTGACCCACGAGCCCAGCGCCGCGACGACGGCGGTCGCGACGAGCAGGCCGGCCAGCAACGAGCCAGGGCCGGACGGGCGCGGGGTGTCGGTGCGGTCGGCGACGGGGGCGGTGGTCACCCGTCCACCCCAGCACGGTCCCGGAGGGGCTGCACGTCCGTTCACCGACGCGACGGACGGCGTTGGCGCCGGGGCCACGTCGGCCGCGCACGCTGGGGAGCGTGATGCACCAGCTCACCGTGTACGCGCTGGCCCTCGGGGCGGCGTTCGCCGAGTCCGGGCTCGGCCTCGGCGCCGTCGTGCCGGCGGAGACGTTCGTCGTCGTGCTGGCCGCGG
>NZ_JBNFNZ010000531.1:0-1548 GCF_057364525.1 Aeromicrobium sp. PFPM2_SD2 | reverse complement strand
AGCCCGACCGTCGCCGCCGCGACGGCGCCGCCCAGCGCGGCGAGCGTCGTCAGCCACGAGACGAGCCGCGACTCGAAGCAGTTGTCGCGCGCCATCTTGTACGCCGACCCGACGGTGACGACCGCGGCCGCGGTGACCGGCAGCACGAGGTAGGGCAGCTCGACGCTCGTGGCGCCGAGCTCGGCCAGTGCCGCGCCGACCACGCACAGGGCGACGACGGCCACGCGGCTGAGCACGGTGTGCGGGACGCGCATCAGAAGTCCCGGTCCAGCGAGCCGCGCTCGGTGACGACGGCGGTGTCGATCGGGTTGCCGGCCAGGTCGGTGACGCCGGACGCGGGCGTCCACTCCATCGCCGCGGCGGTGTCGACGGTGGTCATGCCGAACCCGCCGGAGCTCTCGATCCGCACGGTCACGACGGTGCGCGCGACGCCGTCCACGGTCACGGTCTCGGCCGTCAGCGTCCCGTTCACCGTGTTGGCGAACAGGATCGTGAAGTCCT
Organism: Aeromicrobium sp. PFPM2_SD2; assembly: GCF_057364525.1. Taxonomy (NCBI): domain Bacteria; kingdom Bacillati; phylum Actinomycetota; class Actinomycetes; order Propionibacteriales; family Nocardioidaceae; genus Aeromicrobium; species Aeromicrobium sp. PFPM2_SD2. The sequence goes on along the minus strand of NZ_JBNFNZ010000531.1, from coordinate 1,047 downwards.
CGTTCAGCTGGACCGAGCCGAGCCGGACCGTCGCGGACCGGCCGACCACCTGGAAGGTGTTGTTGCGGAAGCCCCAGTCGTCCGTGACCCGGCCCTGCACCGCGACCGCGGAGCCGTCCCAGCCGGCCAGGACGCTGCCCAGGTCGATCCGCTCGCTGAAGGTGAACGACATGGTGTCGCCGGCGTCGATGCGGCCGGGCGCGCCGCCGTTGGTCGTCTGGACGTCGTAGCCCCGGGGCGGGACGTTGTCGACCGTGCGGTCGGCGACGACGGCGGAGGTCACGGTGCCGCCCTGGGTGTCGGTGAGCACGGCGCGGAAGTCGTAGGCGCCCTCGGCGAGCCGCGTGGTGTCGAGCGCGCAGGAGTACGGGGCGGTCGTGTCGGTGCAGACGTCGGTCCAGGTGCCGGCGCCGGCCGGCGAGCGCTGGACGACGACCTTGGCGATCGTGCCGGTCGAGGTGGCGGTCGCGGTGAGCGTCACCGTGCCGCGCAGGTTCGCGCCCGGGTCGGCCAGCACGACGGTGGAGACGACGTTGCTCACGGCGCGTCCGGTGACCGCGGCGGAGGTCGCGGTGTTGCCGGCGACGTCGGTGGCCACGGCGCGGAAGGAGTAGGTGCCGTTCGGGATCGTGCGGGTGTCGCCGGTGCAGCTCCAGGGGGCGGCGGTCGCCGTGCACAACGTCGTCCAGGTCGTGCCGCTGGAGTACTGCACCGCGACCTCGGCCACGCCGGAGTGGGCGTCGGTGGCCGTGGTGGCGAAGGTGCGGGTGCCCGACAGCGGCGTGCCCGGGTTCGTCAGCGTCACGGACGGGGCCGCGTTGTCGACCAGCACGCGCTCGGTGCCGGACGTCGCGAGCACCGTGGTGCCGCTGACCAGGACCGCGCGCAGGTCGTAGGAGCCGTTGGCGACGCCCGTCGTGGCCCAGGTGCAGGTGTACGGCGCGCTCAGCGGGCCGCAGACCGTCGTCCAGGTGCCGGCGCCGGCCGGCGAGCGCTCGAGCCGCACCGTGGCGTCGGTGGCCGCGGACGTCGAGGCGGACGCGGACA
>NZ_JBNFNZ010000530.1:0-1557 GCF_057364525.1 Aeromicrobium sp. PFPM2_SD2 | reverse complement strand
CGACCGACCCGGCCAGGGCGACGGCGACCCCGACGCCGGCGAGCACGGCCAGGGGGACGAGGCCCGTGCCGCCGCGCCGGGCCCAGGCGCGCAGGCCGAGCAGCACCAGCACCGACAGCGCGACGACCAGCACCGCGGACGAGACGAGGGTGCGCGAGGTCGGCACGACCTCGGTGTTCCAGATGCCGCCGAGCGACAGGACCGCCCCGAGCCGGCCGAGGCCGAGCTCGGGCTGGGCTTCGAACAGCTCGACGGACCGCGGGTCGACCACCGCGTCCGTGCCGCGAAGCAGCCCGGCGACGATCCACGGGGCGTTGAGCGCCGCGCCGAGCCCGAGCAGACGCAGACGTCCGGCCACACCCCGGCCGGCCGCGAGGACGACCAGCAGACCCATGACGCCGGTCGCCGGCGACAGGGGCGGTCGCGGCCAGGCCGAGCACAGCCCGGACCCGCCGTGCGTGCAGCAGGCCGGACAGCAGCCAGAACGTGCCGGCGTAGGCGACGAGCACGGGCCACGAGCCGAGCGCGAGCCGCTCGGCCACGAACGGGTTCCAGACCGCCAGCGTCGTGGCGACCAGGCGTCCGGCAGCGGAGGCCCGCGCCAGCCGCGCGGCCCCGACGCCGGCCGCGACGAGGGCACCGAGCAGGACCAGCCTCTGGACGACCCACTGCGGCAGCACCGTGCCGACGAGGGCGACCAGCGCGTCGGAGGGCACGGCGCGGGGCAGCGCGGAGCCGAGCCCCCACACGTCCTGGCGGCCCAGGGACAGCTCGGGCACCCACACCATGTCGTACGAGAGCACGTAGCCGGGCCGCAGCAGCGGGGCGAGCACGAGCACGGACAGGACGACCGCGGCCGCGTCGGGCCAGCGGTCGGCCGGCAGCCGTCGCACGAGTCGCATGTGTCCTCCCAGGGCCTGCCACGGGCGGCGGCCGGCGTGGCTATTGTGCAGGGGTGACGAGACCGGCCGAGCGCCAGACCACCGTGTCGGGCGGAGCGCTCGTCGCCGTGGGCATGGTCGTCATGAACGCGCTGCTCTACGGGCTCACCGTGCTCGCCGCCCGGATGCTGGTGCCGCGCGAGTTCGGCGCGCTGACCGCGCTGCTGGGCATCGTCCTGGTCGGCAGCGTCGCCTCGCTCGGCCTGCAGGCCACCGCCGCACGCCAGCTGGCCGTGTCGCCCGAGCGCCGCGACCGGGTCGTCGCCACCGTCGCCCGCGTGACCCTGCTCGTCGGGGTCAGCGTCGCCGCCCTGGTCGCCGCGTCGTCGGTCGTGCTGACCCCGCTCCTGCGCCTGGACGACTACCGGCTCGTCGTGATCTGCGGGCTCATCATGGTCCCGCTCGCGTTCATGGGGGCCGAGATGGGCATCGCCCAGGGCACCCGCGCGTGGCGCACGCTCACCGCGATCTATCTGGCCAACGGCCTCGGACGCATCGTCGGCGGGGCCGCCGGACTGCTCGTCTCCCCCACGCCGCTCGGCGCGATCACCGGCATCCTGCTCGGCCAGGCCGTGCCCGCGCTCGTCGGCCTGCCGCTGCTGCGCGGCCACGCCGG
>NZ_JBNFNZ010000529.1:0-1563 GCF_057364525.1 Aeromicrobium sp. PFPM2_SD2 | reverse complement strand
CGGCTCGGGCAAGACGCGGGTGCTCACCCGGCGCATCGCCTGGCTCATCGCCGCGCGCGGCGCGCACCCCGGCTCCATCCTGGCCATCACGTTTCAACCAACAAGGCCTCGGCCGAGATGCGCGAGCGCGTCGCCGACCTGGTCGGCGGCAAGGCCCGCATGATGTGGGTCTCGACCTTCCACTCCGCGTGCGTGCGCATCCTGCGCCGCGAGGCCACGAAGTTCGGCTACACGTCCTCGTTCACCATCTACGACGCCGCCGACGCGCGCCGGCTCATGACGCTGGTGTGCCGCGACATGGAGCTGGACCCCAAGAAGGTCAACCGCGCGCGGTGCTCAACCACGTCTCCAACCTCAAGAACGAGCTGGTCGACCACGAGTCGGCGCGCAGCCGGGCGTCCACGCCGACCGAGGAGACGTACGCCGAGGCGTACGCGCTGTACCAGCAGCGGCTCCAGGCGGCCAACGCCATGGACTTCGACGACCTCATCATGAACACGGTCCACCTGTTCCAGGCCTGGCCGGACGTCCGCGAGTCCTACCGCCGGCGCTTCCGCCACGTGCTCGTCGACGAGTACCAGGACACCAACCACGCCCAGTACCAGCTCATCCGCGAGCTGTGCGACGAGCAGTCCGACCTCATGGTCGTCGGCGACTCCGACCAGTCGATCTACGCCTTCCGCGGCGCCGACATCCGCAACATCCTGGAGTTCGAGCAGGACTTCCCGAACGCCGACACGGTGCTGCTGGAGCAGAACTACCGCTCGACCCAGACCATCTTGTCCGCCGCCAACGCGGTCATCAGCCGCAACGACGGGCGGAAGGACAAGAAGCTGTGGTCGGCCGAGGGCGACGGCGAGAAGATCGTCGGCTACGTCGGCGACGACGAGCGCGACGAGGCGCAGTTCGTCGCCGACGAGATCGACCGGCTGACCGACGAGAAGCTCGCCGGCCCGCAGGACGTCGCGGTGTTCTACCGCACCAACGCGCAGTCCCGCGTGTTCGAGGAGGTGTTCATCCGCGTCGGCCTGCCCTACCGCGTCGTCGGCGGCGTGCGCTTCTACGAGCGCAAGGAGGTCAAGGACGCCCTCGCGTACGTCCGCGTGCTGGTGAACCCGCGCGACACCGTGTCGCTGCGTCGTGTCCTCAACGAGCCCAAGCGCGGCATCGGCGACCGGGCCGAGGCGGCGCTGGAGCGGTTCGCCGCCCGCGAGGGCACGAGCTTCTGGGACGCGATGCAGCGCGTCGACGAGGTGCCCGACCTGGCCACCCGCTCGGTCAACGCCATCCGCCAGTTCGCCGAGGTGCTCGAGGGGCTGCGGCAGATGGCCGCCGACGGCACGCCGGCCGACGAGGTGCTCGAGGCGGCCCTGACCCGCTCGGGCTACCTGGCCACGCTCGAGGGCAGCACCGACCCGCAGGACGAGACCCGGGTCGAGAACCTGGCCGAGCTCGTGGCCGTCGCGCGCGAGTTCGTCGTCGGCGCCGCCACCCTCGGCGACGACACGTCCGACGACGACGCGAGGGGTCGCCGCCGTCCGACCGCGAGGCCGAGCTGATCGA
>NZ_JBNFNZ010000528.1:0-1564 GCF_057364525.1 Aeromicrobium sp. PFPM2_SD2 | reverse complement strand
CGTAGGCGGCGTCGAGGACGGCGACGGCGTGGCCGTCGGCGGCGAGGCGGGCGGCGACGGCGGCACCGATGCCGCGGGCGGCGCCGGTGACGATGGCGGTACGGGACTCGGTCATGGCTCTCCTGGGGTCGCTAAGCGCTTGCTTAGGTCACCGTAGCGCACGGCGTGGTGCAGGACACGGCGCGGTGAAACGCGAGGGGTTCCTCATGTTCGTGTTATGTTGAGGGAAACCTCATGTTTTGGAGACTCTTTTGACGCAGCCTGCCGTGACCACCGCCCAGGACGCCGCGCCCGCCGGACCGCGCGACGTCCTCCTGCAGCGCCGTGCCGAGCGCGCCGTGCGCGTCGAGCCCCGCGGCCGCCGCGAGCACACCGCGCGTGAGCGGGCTGAGATGCTGCTCGACGCGGGCACGTTCGTCGAGATGACCCCCATGCGGTCGACCGGTGGTGCCGGCTCGGGCGTCGTCGCGGGCTGGGGCCTGGTCGACGGACGTCCGGTGGTCGTGGCCAGCCACGACGCCGCGGTCGCGTCCGGCGCCATCGGCCCGGTTCTCGCCGAGGGCGTCATGAAGGCCCAGCGCCTGGCCATCGAGCGCGGCTACCCGATCGTCTACGTCAACGACTCCGGCGGCGCCCGCATCCACGACGGCATCTTCGCCCTGCACGGCTGCGGCGGGATCTTCAAGCTCAACGTCGAGGCCCAGCGCGTCGTCCCGCAGATCTCGGTCATCGTCGGCCCGTGCGCCGGCGCCGCCGCGTACTCGCCGGCCCTGACCGACTGGACGATCATGGTCCGCGAGCAGGGGCACATGTTCCTCACCGGCCCCGAGATCGTCCGTGCCGCCACCGGCGAGGACGCCACGGCCGAGGCCATCGGCGGCGCCGACATGCACGCCATCGAGAGCGGCGTCGCCCACCTGGCCGTCGACTCCGAGGCCGAGGCGCTCCAGGCCACCCGCCGCCTGCTCTCGTTCCTGCCCAGCCACAAGGGCGGTGCCCAGAACGTCGGCCCGGCCCGTCCGGCCGACGAGGTCGCCGCGCAGGCGCTGCCGCACCTGGTGCCGGAGAAGTCCAGCATCGTGTTCGACATGCACGAGCTGCTCGACGGCGTCCTGGACGCCGGCGACCGGCTCGAGCTCATGCCCGACCACGGCCGCAGCATGCTGACCGTCCTGGGTCGTCTCGACGGACGCCCGGTCGGCGTCGTCGCCAACCAGCCCGCGGCCCGCGGCGGCATCCTCGACGCGATCAGCGCCGTCAAGGCCGCCCGATTCGTCGAGTTCTGCTCGCGCTTCGGCCTGCCCGTCCTCACCTTCGTCGACGTCCCCGGCTTCCTGCCCGGCACCGTCGAGGAGCGCCGCGGCGTCATCACGCACGGTGCCAAGATGCTCAAGGCCTACGCCGAGGCCGAGTCGCCCGTGCTCACCGTCGTGGTGCGCAAGGCGTACGGCGGCGCGTACATCGCCATGGGCGCCAGCTCGCTGGGCGCGGACGCGTCCTGGGCCTGGGCCAGCTCCGAGATCGCGGTCATGGGCCCCGGCGGCGCCCGTCGCGCTGCTGCACC
>NZ_JBNFNZ010000527.1:0-1571 GCF_057364525.1 Aeromicrobium sp. PFPM2_SD2 | reverse complement strand
CGTCGGCATGGGCGGCGTGCTGCCCGCCGTCCCGGCGGACGCGGACGAGGCTGTCGCGGCGCTGGAGCGGCTCGACGAGCGGGCGTCCGCGCGGCTGCGCCGCTTCGTCGCCGTGCCCGACGGCTCGTTCGCCTGGACGATGACCGCCGCCGGCCTCCACCTGGGTCGGATCACCGGCGGCTACCGCTACGACGCGTCGGTCGACGCGGTCGGGGCCGACCTCGTGCACGTGCGTGCCTGCGACTGGCTCGACCGGCCGTGCCCGACGCCGAGGTGCCGGCGGCCGTGCACCAGACGTTCGAGCGCGGTGGCCGCAACCTGCAGCGCGTCCACCCCGGCGACGTCGAGCACCTCACCGCGGCCGTGTGGTCACGTTTCCCCGTCAGCGTGACGTTCGAGGGGGTCGAAGTCCGGGCGGACGTGCCCCCGAACGTCACGCTCGACGGGAACGGAGGGACGCGCTCGGGGCTGGCCTAGACTCGTGCCGCACCCGCCGGTGTGGTGGAACTGGTAGACACGCAGGATTTAGGTTCCTGTGTCCTCGGACGTGCAGGTTCAAGTCCTGTCACCGGCACCCAGCGCTCGCGCCTGACCCCGGCCCGCGCCACCATCGGGCATGGCCGACTACGGGCAGGACCTCCGCCTCGGCGTGTTCATCACGCCCACCAACGCCTCGCCGCGCCACCCCGTGGGCCTGGCCGTCGCGGCCGAGGAGGCCGGGATCGACCTGGTCACCTTCCAGGACCACCCGTACCAGCCGCGCTTCCTGGACACCTGGACGCTGCTGTCGTTCGTCGCCGCGCGGACGTCCACGGTGACCCTCGCCGGCAACGTGCTCAACCTGCCGCTGCGCCAGCCCGCCGTGCTCGCCCGCGCGGTCGCCTCGCTCGACCTGCTCAGCGGCGGACGGGTCGAGCTCGGCCTGGGCACGGGTGCGTTCTGGGACGCGATCGAGGCGATGGGCGGCACCCGGCTCACGCCGGGCCAGTCGGTCACCGCGCTGGAGCAGGCGGTCGAGGTTATCCGCGCCCTGTGGGACGTGGACGCCCGTGGCGGCGCGACGGCCGGCGGCGAGCACCACCACGTGAAGGGCGCCAAGCGCGGTCCGGCCCCGGCCCACGACGTCGGGATCTGGCTCGGGGCTACGGGCCGCGGATGCTCGCGCTGACCGGACGCGTCGCCGACGGGTGGCTGCCCTCGGTCGGCTACCTGCAGAACGGGCTGGACGACCTCGGGCCGATGAGCCGGCGCGTCGACGACGCGGCCCGCGAGGCCGGCCGCGACCCCGCCGACGTCCGCCGCCTGCTCAACGTGTCGGGCCGCTTCGGCGACGGGGCGGGCTTCCTCGAGGGGCCGCCCGCGCAGTGGGCCGAGCAGCTGGCCGACGTCGCGCTGCTGCACGGCACGAGCACGTTCGTGGTGGCGGCCGACGACGAGACGACCGTCCGCACCCTCGGCCACGAGGTCGCCCCGGCGCTGAAGGAGCTCGTCGCGGCCGAGCGATGAGGCGGCGGGTTTACCTGGGGCCCCAGGTGTCCTCGACGGCCCCAGGTCCGCAGGCCTGGGGCGTC
>NZ_JBNFNZ010000526.1:0-1573 GCF_057364525.1 Aeromicrobium sp. PFPM2_SD2 | reverse complement strand
CTCCCGAGCTCGTGCGCTCGAGCGCGGCGCGCCGTGCGGCGCTCGGCCACGTCGCCGCTCATCGGCGACGTGCAGCTCTAGGCGAAGCGCGCCGGGTCGACCTCGATCCAGACCTGCTCGGCCCGGCCGACCAGCGTCCCGTCCTCGGCGTACAGGGCGGTGTCGGTGAGGAACTTGCGTCCCGACCGCTCGGCCAGGCGTCCAACCGACGCGTACGTGCGTCCGGCGACGAGCGGCTGCTCCACGTGGGCCGTCATGCGGCCCAGCACCATGACGTGCTCGGAGAAGTCCGCCGCCCAGCCGCCGGGGCAGTCCAGCGCCGCCCAGGCCACCGGCAGGCCCAGGGTGCCGTCGGCCTCGGCGAACGCCTCGTGGGCGTGGAAGGTGCCGGCGACCAGTCCGTCGCCGACCGGCCCGGTGAACAGGCGCAGCCCGTCGCCGTCCTCGCGGGCCGTGCCGCAGGTGAAGCAGCGGTCGAACGGGTGGTGGTGGAAGCCGGGGTACGCGGTCAGGCCCGCCTCGCGCTGCGCCGGGGTCGGGCACGCCGGGACGCGCGGGCGAAGCCGCCGTCCGTCGCCTCGCCGACGACCGAGCCGCCGTGGGTGACGAGCCGGGTGAGGTCGGCCGACGGCTCCCAGGTGAGCGGCGTCTCGAGCGGGGCGGGACGCGCAGGGTCGCCGTCACCGGCTGCTCCGCGCCGTGGGCCTGGGCGAGCAGGCCGCTGACGTAGCCGCCGTTGCCCGACGTGTCCGGACCGTTGAACTGAGCCGAGATCGTCACCATGGCCGCGAACCTACCGGTCGCGCAGGGCGGCCAGGCGGGCCAGCGCCTCGCGCCGCTCGGCCGCGTGGTCGACCAGGGGCGGCGGGTAGTCGGCCGGCGGGTCGGGCATCTCCCAGGGCTCGTGGACGAACGCGCGCGGCACGTCGGCGAGCTCGGGCACCCAGCGCCGGACGTAGGCGCCGTCGGGGTCGAACTTCCTGCCCTGGGACACCGGGTTCATCACCCGGAAGTACGGGGCGGCGTCCGTGCCGCACCCGGCCACCCACTGCCAGCCGTGCTGGTTGTTGGCCAGGTCGCCGTCCACCAGGTGGCCCAGGAAGTGCCGGGCACCGTGCTGCCACTCCAGGTGCAGGTCCTTGACCAGGAAGCTGGCGGTGATCATGCGCACCCGGTTGTGCATCCAGCCCTCGGCCCGCAGCTGGCGCATGCCGGCGTCGACGATCGGCACGCCGGTGCGACCGTCGCGCCACGCGTCCAGGTCGTCACCCGGCTCGTCGTACTGCATGGCGGCGAACCGGCGGTCGTAGTACTCGCGGCGAGTCGGGACGCTCGTGCAGGACGCCGGCGTAGAAGTCGCGCCACGCGAGCTGGCGCGTGTAGGCGCCGGCCCCGCGCGAGCGGAGGGGCGCGAGGTCGGCCAGCATCGTCCGCGGGTGGATCTCGCCCCACTTGAGGTGCACCGACATCCGCGAGGTGCCCGCGACGAGCGCAGGCAGGTCGCGGGTGTAACGTTCGTAGTCGCGCACGTGCGCGTCCAGCCACGCGCGCCAGCGCTCCCGGGCCGCCCGCT
>NZ_JBNFNZ010000525.1:0-1582 GCF_057364525.1 Aeromicrobium sp. PFPM2_SD2 | reverse complement strand
GGCGCCGACCAGGTCGAGATGCTGTTCGCCGCCAACAACGGCGCCGACGCCGCCGCCCCTGCACCGCGGCGCCAGCGGCGGCGAGCTGTCGCGCCTCATGCTCGCCCTGGAGGTCGTGCTGGTCGATGCCCGCGACGTGCCGACGCTGGTGTTCGACGAGGTCGACGCCGGCATCGGCGGACGTGCGGCGGTCGAGGTCGGCCGCCGGCTGGCCCGGCTGGCGCGGCGCTCGCAGGTGCTGGCCGTCACCCACCTGCCGCAGGTCGCGGCGTTCGCCGACCACCACTTCCACGTGCAGAAGGACGACGACGGCGTCGTCACCCGCAGCGCGGTGGTCGTGCTCGAGGGCGAGGCACGCGTCGACGAGCTGGCGCGCATGCTGGCCGGCCAGGACGACTCCGCCGCCGCCCAGGCCCACGCCCGCGAGCTGCTCGACCTGGCCCGCGAGTAGCGCGGACACGCCCGGCGCGAACCCCGGGATCTCGGGGGTCTGCGTGCGACGATGGCAGGGATGAAGATCCGCCACCGCAAGTCCGAGGACGTGCCGGCCGAGGCCGGCGAGACCTCCGACCCGACGACCCCGACGACGACGGCCGAGCCCACGCCGACCGTCACGCGCACCGCCACCCCCGCACCCGAGCCGGCGACGTCCGAGCCCGAGGACCGCGGGATCGTCGGCACCGTGCGCCTGGAGCGCGACCTGCGTGCGGTGGGCGACAAGGTCGGTCCCGGCGACGTCGTCGTCATCGAGCAGCCGGACCTGGACCGGCGCCGCGCCGAGGAGCTGGCCGACCGCGGCGTCGCGGTCGTGCTCAACGTCGTCTCCTCGGTCTCGCCGACCCTGCCGACCAACGGGCCGCTCGTGCTGACCCGCGCCGGCGTCGTCCTGGTCGACGAGGTCGGCCCCGGCGCCTGGAACCTCAAGAACGGCGACACCGTCCGCGTCGTCGACGGCGTCGTGCACAAGGGCAGCAAGCAGGTCGCCTCGGGCACGGTGCGCCGGCTCGACGACCTGCGCGAGCAGCACGGCGCGGCCGAGCAGGCCCTGCGCACCCAGCTGTCCGCCCTCTCGGCGAACGCCGCCGACCACCTGCAGCGCGAGCACGAGCTGCTGCTCGACGGCTCCGCCATCCCGTACCTCGACGTCTCGCGCCGGGGCCGCCCGTACCTGGTCGTCAGCCGGACGCACGACTGGTCCGACGACCTCGCCGGGCTCCGCCGCTACATCCGCTCGTACCGCCCGGTGCTCGTGGGTGCCGGCGCCGGTGCCGACGCGCTGCTGGAGGCCGGTCACACCCCCGAGGTCGTGATCGGCCCGCTCGACGAGCTCTCCGACCGAGCGCTCTCCGCGGCCCAGGAGGTCGTGGTCACGACGTCCACCGCGGCGCTGCCGCCGCTGGACCGGCTCGAGCGGCTCGGCGTCGACGCCACGCTGTTCCCGGGCGTCGGCACGGCCGAGGACCTCGCGATCCTGCTCGCCGACACCAACGAGGCCAGCCTCGTCGTGCTCGCCGGCGCCGCGCCCGACCTGCGCGCGGTGCTCGAGCCCGGGCCGAACGAGGCCGCCGCCGCGCTGCTCTCG